>NZ_RAWL01000213.1:0-14540 GCF_003668885.1 Corallococcus sp. AB049A
CCCAGGAGGGGCGCGGACGAGCCGGGCAGCGAGGCGCCAGGGCGGAAGAGGGGGACGCCGGTGGCGAGGGACGCGAAGCTCTGGACGAGGCGGCGGCGGAAGGCGGCGGACACGGTGATTCGTGTCCCATGGCCTCGCATTCCCTCTCAATCGGACCTCCAAGGACTCGCCCGGGCCCGGCCGGACACCAACCGGGCTTATCCACCGCTTTCCACCTGCTGTCCGCCCGCCTGGTGGGCAGCAGGGATTCAGGTGCAGTTCACGCGGTCTTGAACTATATGAACGGCCCGGAAGGAGACCGCGCACATGGATGTCGCTCACGAGCTGACGGAGTTTCTGGGGCAGGTGGAGCAACGTCTGACCGACTTGCTCGCGGATGGCGACGTCGGTCCGGACGTGAAGGGCGACACGCTGATGGATGCGGCGCGTCACCTGTGCCTGGGCGCTGGAGGCAAGCGGGCGCGGCCCATGCTCGTCCGGCTGTTTGGCGGCGTGGTGGGAGTGCCGGCCGCCCGGCTGGTGGACGTGGGCGTGGCGGCGGAGATGATCCACTCGGCCAGCCTGCTGCATGACGACGTGGTGGACGCGGGCATGTTCCGCCGGGGCCGCCCGACGGTGAACGCGCGCTGGGGCAACATCGTCGCGGTGATGAGCGGCGACCTCATCCTGTCCACGGCGCTGTCGCGGCTGTCGGAGCTGGACGCGCGGCTGGTGCAGAGCGGCCTGTCCATCGTCACGGAGATGACCCGCGCGGCCATCGCGGAGGTGGAGGCGCGCGGGGACCTGAACCTGCCGCTCACGCGGCTGCGCTACATCGCCGAGGGCAAGACGGGCTCGCTGTTCGGCTGGTGCGGCAAGGCGGCCGCGACGCTGGCGGATCAGCCGGAGGCGCGGGAGCGCTTCGACGCCTTTGGCCGGCACCTGGGCGTGGCGTTCCAGATCGCCGACGACATTCGCGACATCCTGGGCACGGACGTGGGCAAGCCCCGGTACGCGGACGTGCACTCGCGCACGCCGTCGCTGCCCATCCTGCTGGCGGTGTCGCGCGACGAGTCCCTGCGCCGCAAGCTCAAGGACGCGTGGGCGTTCTCCGTCATCACCCCGGAGCGCACCCGGGAGATTGGCGCCGCCATCGAGGCCACCGGCGCGGTGGAGGCGTCCATGGAGCGGATGAACGCGGAGATTGGCGCGGCGCTCGACCGCCTGGGGCCCTTCGCCAACGACGCGGCGGGCGCGGAGCTGATGAGCTGGGCGCACCGGCTGTCCGCGGGCATCGCGGAGCAGGTGAAGGGACGCGCTGCGTGAAGGGCTACCTGTGGACAGGGGGGGATCCCGGGAGCCACAAGCCCGTCGCGCCGCCGGAGCACGGAAGGCTGGCGCCATGGGAAGCCATCGCGGTGGAGGCGGTGGGCAACGTCATCGAGTTCTGGGGCTTCAAGCGCAACCAGGGCCGGGTGTGGGGCCTGCTCTACCTGCGCGGTGAACCCCTGACCGCGGGCGAGATTGAGCGCGAGCTGGACCTGTCCAAGGGCGGCGTGTCCATGCTGCTGCGCGACCTGGAGCACTGGGGCGTCATCCAGCGGGTGCGCGTGCCGCAGGACACGGTGTGGCGCTACGCGGCGGAGACGGACCTGGTGCGGATGGTGACGCACGTGGTGGAGGAGCGCGAGGCGGCCTTCGTCACCCGCATCCGCGCGGACCTGTCCGAAGCGCGCCGGCTGGCGGAGGCCACGGGCGGCCTGCCGCCGGAGAGGCTGCGGCGGCTGGAGCGCATGGCCGTCCTGGCCGAGCACGTGGAGCGCGCGCTGCGGCTGTTCATCAAGACGTCCCGCCTGGACGTGGGCGGGGTGCTGGGCGCGTTCCGCGACGGCGCCCTGGCGCGGAGCAAAGGCGAGCGGTAGCGGCGGGAGGAGACGCACATGGATTCGCACTACGACCAGGTGATGAAGGCGCGCGAGCAGGCGGACGCGAACGCGCCCCGGCGGTACTTCGCGTACTCGACCATCCTGGACCGGGCCGCCTTCGACGAGTGGAAGCACCAGCACGGCTACGGCTTCTTCGAGCTGCCGGAAGGCCGGCTCGCCGAGGCGCTGGACGTGGACCTCGTCTACGACTTCCCCTCGCGCTGGTGGGGCGGCCGGGTGGCGGGCCTGACGGACGCTCCGGGCGCGCGCGTGTACGGGCGGCTCTTCGAGATTCCCGGCAGGGACTGGCCCATCGTCCAGCACAAGGAGGGCTTCGTCACCAGCATGTGCGTGGAGCGCACGGTGCGCGTGCGCGTGGACGGCCAGGAGGTGGAGGCCACCGCGTTCGTGACCAACCCGCGCCGCGCGTCGTCGGACGGGCCGGTGAGCCCACGCTTCGTGGAGGCGCTGGTGCGCGGCGCGAAGAGCGCCGGGCTGCCCGCGGACTACGTGGAGAAGCTGGCGCGCGGCGAGTCGCGCTGAACACGTCCTCGCCGCGTGGGAGCCTGTCTCAAGGCCGCGCGGTGGGGGCGATGCGGTCCAGCGTCATGTGCTTCAGGCCGCTCGGTGGGTCCGGGTTGGCGTTGCATAAAGCCCAGCCGTAGCAGCCGCCCTGGCGCACGGACGCCGGGGCCTCCGGCGGGTGGTTGCCCACGTTCTCCGGAATGACCTTGCCGTACTGGCCGGTGCCGTCGTCGAACGGGTAGGGCGTGTCGTCGCGGTTGTTGACGGCCCCCACCGCGTGTCCGTGCCCGGCCCCCACGCCAGACCCTCCGTGTTGTGCAGGCCCCGAGCGAACAGCTCGCGCGAGCCGCCGCTCCAGTCCCACCGGTAGATGGCGCCGCGCAGCTCCGGCAGGGACGCGTCCGGCAGCCCGGAGGTGACCGTCTCCACCTCGCCGCGCGTCGTCGATCCACATCTGCCCACGCGCTCGTGGAAGATGATGTCGTGGGGCAGGCCCAGACCGGCACCGGCATGCCTGCTGGGATGTTCAGGGAGCGCGGCACGTCGAACGTTTCGCCCCACATGCCCTCCGGAACCTGGACTGCAGGCACGCCAGCCCCAGGATGGCCGTCAGCACGAGTGGTGGCCGCAGGGTCCGTTTTTCCAACCGGATTCCCCCCGGCCTTTTCAGGATGCCGCGACCTGAACAAACCTTCAGGCAGTTTTCTCGCGGCCTCGAGCACCCCTGAACGGACCTGAACAAACCTTCAGCCATTTTTCGCCCTGCTCGCGAAGCGTCATGCCTACATGAACAAGAGTACAGATGGCATGAAACATGAAACAAATAAATACAGACGCTGATATTGATTGTCTTTTATTGAAGGTTTCGTGTCTGTCTTTGAGGGCGGACCGGGCTTGACGGCGAAAGCGCGTTGTGGCTTCATGATTTTGATTCCGATAATCAAAATCATCTGGAGAGCGCGATGATCGGTCAGGGATGCTGCAGGTCGGTGCTGGCGCGAGGCCCGTGCGCCGAGGTGACGCGGTGCAGCTGTGGGCACATCCACCTGGCGGTGGGGCCGGTGACGCTTCGCCTGGAGGAGGACGTCCTGCGCGCGCTGGGGCACACGCTGGTGGAGGCCATCCACCAGCTGGAGCTGCCGCACGACGCCGAGTCGCAGGAGCAGGCTCCCGCCGCCCACGGGGCGTCCACCGGCGGGTGGAAGCAGTGAGCACCGTCCGGGGCACCCTCCGCTGGGGCGGCCTCGATCGCTCCGCGAGGGACCGGCGGCTGCCGTCCGCGTCCACGGCCCCCTCGGGCCTGCCGTCCATGCAGCGGCTGTCGCTGCGGCTGGAGGAGGGGACGGGGATGGCCCGGCGCCAGGCGGAGCAGTCCACGTTCCTGGAGGCGCTCTTCCACGGCTCGTGGAACGGCGGCGTCTATGGCCAGTTCGTGCGCGCGCGCCACTACGTGAACCACCTGCGCCAGCTGCACGTCGTCTACGAGGCGCTGGAGTCCGTGCTGCCGGGGCTGAAGGACGGACCGCTCGCGCGCGTGCTGCGGCTGCCGGAGCTGCGGCGCGCCTCCGCGCTCCTGGCGGACCTGGACTGGTTCTGCGGCGACACGCGCACGAAGCCCTTCGCCTGCGAGGACACGCGGCTGCACGCGGAGCGGATCCGCGAGGTGGCGGCGGAGGCCCCGCACCTGCTCATCGCGCATGCGTATGCCCGGTGCGCGCAGGACCTCTTCACCGCCCCCCGGCGCTCGGAGCTCATCGCTCGGGCGTTCGAGCTGGAGAACGGCCGGGGCACGGCCTTCTACAACGCGGTGTCCGCCGCGGAGCTGCTCGCCTTCCAGGCCCGGCTGGTGGCCCGGCTGGACGAGGTGCAGCTGACGGAGGGCGAGGCCCAGGAGGTGGTGCAGGAGGCGCGGCTGGCCTTCCGCATCCAGACGCTCATCTGCGACGAGCTGGCGCGCGACGCACCGGAGCTCGACGGGCCGGGCGGGAGCGCCGGGTAGGGTGGCCCCGACCCCACGGGTCACCTCCCCGACGGGGCGGCCCCGTGCCGTTTCGTGACAGTCACGCTAGGATGGCGGAACGTGGCACTCCAGATGACCTCTCCCATTGATCGCCGTGCGTTTCCCCGCATCCATGCGCCCCTCTACTCGCGCCCCGCGCGAATGAAGGTGGGCGAAAAGAAGCAGGTGCTCGACGTCAGCCTCGGGGGCGCGCGCATCTACTCGGACGACCCGCAGGACGTGGGTTCGCGCCTGGACCTGGAGCTGTTCCTCCCGGACGGCAGCTCGGTGGAATGTACCGCGCGCATCGTCTGGGCCATCAAGTTACCCAAGGACGCCGTGGCCCGCTTCGAGGTGGGCCTGTCCTTCATCGACGTGCCGGAACCCGTGCTGGAGAGGCTGAAGACCGTGCTCGTCGCGGATGAAACTTGATTTACGACGACGCGCGCTCCAGCTCGCGCAGGTCGTCCGCCTCCAGCTTCAGGGAGAAGGACCCGAGCAGCTCCTTCACCTGCGGCACGGACGTGGCGCTGGCGATGGGCGCCACCACCGTGGGCCGCGTCTCCAGCCACGCCAGCGCCACCTGCGACGGCGTGGCGCCCCGGCGCTCCGCCACCTTCTTCAGCGCGGCGACGACGCCCCAGCCCCGCGCGTTGCCGTACTTCTTGAGCACGTTGCCCGCGCGCGCGGACGCCGGTGCCGGCTGGCCCTCCTGGTACTTGCCGGTGAGGAAGCCCGCGGCGAGCCCGAAGTAGGGCGCCACGGCCAGCCCTTCCTTCTCACTCACCTGCTGGAGCGCGCCCTCGAACTTCGGGCGCTCCACCAGGTTGTACTCCGGTTGGAGGACGGTGTAGCGCGCAAGCCCCAGCCGCTTCTGCGTGTCCAGCGCCTGCTGCGCGCGCTCCGCGGTGTGGTTGCTCAGGCCCAGCGCCTTCACCTTGCCCGCCTTCACCAGCGCGTCGAAGGCGCGCAGCGTCTCCTCGAAGGGCGTGTTCGGGTCGTCGTAGTGCGCGTAGTACAGGTCGATGCGCTCCACGCCCAGGCGGCGCAGGGACGCGTCCACGCTCTTCTCGATGTGCTCGCGCGTGAGGCCCTTGCCCAGCGCCGTCTCCGCGCCGACCTTCGTGGCGATGACGAGGCGGTCCTTCGCCTTGCGCGAGGCAATCCATTTGCCCAGCACCGTCTCCGACTCACCGCCCACGTGGCCGGGAACCCACCGCGAGTACACGTCCGCGGTGTCCACGAAGTCGCCGCCGCCCTCCACGAAGGCGTCGAGCACGGCGAACGAGGTGGCCTCGTCCGCCGTCCAGCCGAAGACGTTCCCGCCCAGACACAGCGGGAACACCTCCAGGCCCGTCGCTCCCAGCTTCCGCTTCGCTGCCGCCATGCCCCAGGTCCTTTCGGTGAGGCCGGGGCGTGCTACCCCGGCGTGAACCACACCACCGACAGCGGGGGCAGGGTGAGCGTCGCGGACGCCGGCTGGCCGTCCCAGCCCGTTGCCTCCGTGTGCACCTGGCCCCGGTTGCCCATGCCGCTGCCGCCGTACTCCCCGGCGTCGGTGTTGACCAGCTCCACATAACGGCCGTGGAGCGGGAAGCCCACGCGATAGTCCTCGCGCGGCACCGGAGACATGTTGGCCACGCACACCACGTGACGGCCCGGCGTGCGCGAGCGCCGCACGAAGGCCAGCACGTTCGCCGCGGACGCGTCCGGCTGCAGCCACTGGAAGCCCACCGGCTCGCTGTCCGAGTCATAGAGCGCGGGCAGGTCGCGGTAGAGGCGGTTCAGGTCGCTCACCAGCTTCTGGATGCCCTTGTGGCCCGGGTCGTGGAGCAGGTGCCAGTCCAGGCTCTTGTCGTGGTTCCACTCCGCCGGCTGGCCGAACTCGCCGCCCATGAAGAGCAGCTTCTTGCCCGGGTGGGCCCACATCCACGCGAACAGCGCGCGCAGGTTGGCGCGCTTCTGCCATGGGTCGCCCGGCATGCGCCCGTAGAGGCTGCCCTTGCCGTGCACCACCTCGTCGTGGCTGAGCGGCAGCATGAAGTGCTCGCTGAACGCGTACAGCAGGCCGAAGGTGAGCTGGTTGTGGTGGAACTGCCGGTAGACGGCGTCCTTGGAGAAGTACGACAGCGTGTCGTGCATCCAGCCCATGTTCCACTTGAAGTGGAAGCCCAGGCCGCCCTCGCTGACGGGCTGGGACACCTTGGGCCACGCCGTGGACTCCTCCGCGATGACCACCACGCCCGGGTGCTTGCGGCGCACGGTGTCGTTGAGCTCGCGCAGGAACTGGATGGCCTCTTCGTTCTCTCGGCCGCCCCAGCGGTTGGGGACCCACTCGCCCTGCTTGCGGCTGTAGTCCAGGTAGAGCATGGAGGCCACGGCGTCCACGCGCAGCCCGTCGATGTGGTACTCCTCCAGCCAGAACAGCGCGTTGGCGATGAGGAAGTTGCGCACCTCGTTGCGCCCGAAGTTGAAGACGAGCGTGCCCCAGTCCGGCTGCGACCCCTGGCGTGGATCGGAGTGCTCGTAGAGGGACGTGCCGTCGAAGCTGCCCAGCGCGTGGCTGTCGCGCGGGAAGTGGCCCGGCACCCAGTCCACGATGACGCCGATGCCCTCCTGGTGCAGGTAGTCCACCAGGTAGCGGAAGTCGTCCGGGTGCCCGAAGCGCGCGGTGGGCGAGTAGTAGCCGCCCACCTGGTAGCCCCAGGAGCCGCCGTAGGGGTGCTCCGACACGGGCAGCAGCTCCACGTGCGTGAAGCCCGTCTCCTTCACGTAGCGCGACAGCTCCGGGGCCAGCTCGCGGTACGTCATGGGCCGGTCGCCGTCCTCCACCACGCGGCGCCAGCTGCCCAGGTGCACCTCGTAGACGCTCCACGGGTGGTGGGCCGCGTCCACGTGCTTCTCCCGCGCCTCCAGCCACGCGCTGTCGCCCCACGCGTAGCGCTGCAGGTCATGCACCACGGACGCGGTGGCGGGCGGCGTCTCCGTGCGGAAGGCGAAGGGGTCCGCCTTGAGCAGCGGACCGCCGCCGTGGCCGGGGCGGATCTCGAACTTGTACCGGGCGCCTTCACCCACCTCCGGGACGAACAGCTCCCAGATGCCGGAGGACCCCATGCGCCGCATGGCGTGCAGGCGGCCGTCCCAGCCGTTGAAGTCACCCACCACGGACACGCCCCGGGCGGTGGGCGCCCAGACGGCGAACGACGTGCCCTTCACGCCGTTGTGGTGGATGAGGTGCGCGCCCATGCGCTCCCAGAGCCGCTCGTGGCGGCCCTCGCCGGCGAAGTACAGGTCCATCTCACCAATGGTGGGCAGGAAGCTGTACGGGTCGCGCAGCGTGAAGACCTTCTTGCCCGGGTACTCCACCTCCAGGAGGTAGCTGAAGGGCTCCGTGCGGCCGTTGATGCGCGCCTCGAAGACGCCGCCGGTGCGGTGCTGCATGGGCACCTTGCCGCCGAACTCCGGCAGGACGTGGATGGCCACGGCCTCCGGGCGGTAGGCGCGCACCACCACCGCGTCGCCGTCCGGGTGGACGCCCAACATGGAGTGGGGCTCCGGATGGCGCAGCTCCACCACGCGTTGCAGCTCCGCGTCCACCTGTGCTCTGTCCGCAGGCTTCCTCACTGGGCATCCTCCATCCGCAGCAGGGCCTCGACGGGGATGCGCACCCAGTCCGGCCGGTTGGCGAGTTCGTAGCGCACTTCGTACAACAGCTTCTCCAGCTCGAAGGCGCGCAACATCACGTCAAAGGCTTCATCACTGTCGGGCAGGAAGGCCGCGCCGCGCGTCGCCTGGCGGTAGCCCTCCAGGAACGCGTCCCGGGTGGGGCCCACGCGCCCGCGCGGCTGGCCGCCCTCCAGCGACACGGTGGCCTCCGCGTAGTCGAACGAGCGGATCATCCCCGCCACGTCGCGCAGGGCGCTGTACTTCTCCCGGCGCGCGGTGAAGGAACGGGACGGCTCGCCCTCGAAGTCGAAGAACAGCCACTGGTTCTCCGAGCGCAGCACCTGGCCCAGGTGCAGGTCGCCGTGGATGCGGACCTTCTGGCCGGAGGGCGCCACCTGCGCCAGCCGCTTCGCGTACGCGATGAGCCCCTCTCGCTTGTGCTCCAGGTCCGCGTGCAGCCGCCCGGCGTCCGCCAGCGTCACGCCCAGCTCGCCCACGATGGACGCGCTCCAGCGCTGCAGGTCCTCCTGGAGCAGCGGCTCCGGGGAGAACGCCAGGTCGTCCGGGCCCGCGGAGGCGAAGGCCTTGTGCAGCTCTCCCAGCCGGGCGCCCAGCTCGCGCATCTCCCCGAGGAAGCGCTCGGAGAGCGCCTTCTCCTGACGCAGCCGCTCCAGCGTGTACTTCCAGCCGTCCACGGCGTCCGGCACGAAGCGGTGCGCCAGCGCGAGCGTCGCGCCCGCGGGGCCCTCCAGGTTCAGCGCGCCCACCAGCTGCGGCGTCGCGCGGAAGTTCGTCTTCGTGGCGAGGAAGCGGCCCACCTCGTATTCGGGGTTCACGCCGGCCTCCAGCTTGCGGATGACCTTGACGATGACCCGCTCGCCCAGCACCAGCGACGTGTTGCTCTGCTCCACGTTGAGCCGGCGCACGGAGAGCGGATCCGGCAGGGCCACGCCGCTGTCCGTGGAGGCGATCCACTCTCCCACCACGCGGCCGGAGCCGGACGACACCACCTTGCCCTCCCGGGCCAGGTTGAAGAGGGCGCGCACGCAGTCGTCGTCCTCCAGCGCGCTCACCAGCCCCTCCGGCGTCTGCCGGGCCATGATCTGGTAGCGCTCCGGATTGCCCAGCTCGTAGATGACCTCGATGATGGCCAGGGTGAAGGCACACGTACCCAGCTCCATGGTCACGTGGTCCGCCACGCCGACGCTCTTGATGGGCCAGGCCTTTCCAGCGAACCAGCGCTGGGTCTTGAGGAAGTCAGGCAGCTTGGTCAGGTCCAGGGGCGTCACGCGGGGTTACTCCTTCGCCTGCAGTGGCTTGTCCAACCGGAACCACAGGAACATGTAGGGCCCCATCGACAGCTGATAGGGCAGTTCGCTGATGCGGGGGAACGGCGTCTCTCCAATCAACTCCACGGGGATGCTGCCTTCGAACTCGCGCAGGTCCAGCACGCCCGGCTGCGCGAAGCGCGACAGGTTGCAGACCACGAGCACCGTCTGCCCCTGCCACTCGCGCACGAAGGCCAGCACCTTGCGGTTCTCCGTGGTGAGGAAGCGCAAGCTGCCCATGGCGAACACGGGGTAGCGCTGGCGGATGCCAATCATCCGCTTCACCCACTGCAGCAGGCTGGACTTCTGCCGCTCCTGGGCCTCCACGTTGATGGACTGGTAGCCGTAGACGGGGTCCGCGATGACGGGCGCGAAGAGGCGCGCGTAGTCCGCGCGGCTGAAGCCCGCGTTGCGATCCCCGGTCCACTGCATGGGCGTGCGCACGCCGTTGCGGTCGCCCAGGTAGATGTTGTCGCCCATGCCGATCTCGTCCCCGTAGTAGAGGACCGGCGTGCCGGGCAGCGTGAAGAGCAGGCTGTGCATCAGCTCGATGCGGCGCCGGCCGTTGTCCATCAGCGGCGCCAGGCGGCGGCGGATGCCCAGGTTGATGCGCATGCGCGGGTCGGTGGCGTACTCCCGGTACATGTAGTCCCGGTCCTCGTCCGTCACCATCTCCAGCGTCAGCTCATCGTGGTTGCGCAGGAAGATGGCCCACTGGCAGGACTCCGGGATGTCCGGCGTCTGCTGCATGATCTCCACGATGGGCGTGCGGTCCTCGCGGCGCACCGCCATGAAGAGGCGGGGCATCACCGGGAAGTGGAAGCCCATGTGGAACTCGTCGCCCTCGCCAAAGTACACGCGCACGTCGGCGGGCCACTGGTTGGCCTCCGCGAGCAGCACCTTGCCCTGGTACTCGGAGTCGATGGTTTTGCGCAGGCGCTTCAGGAACGCGTGCGTCTCCGGGAGGTTCTCGCAGTTGGTGCCCTCGCGCTCGAAGAGGTAGGGCACGGCGTCGCAGCGGAACCCGTCCACGCCCATGTTGAGCCAGAAGCGCATGACGTCCAGCATGGCTTCCTGCACTTCGGGGTTGTCGTAGTTCAGGTCCGGCTGGTGGCTGAAGAAGCGGTGCCAGAAGTACTGCTTGGCCACCGGATCCCACGTCCAGTTGGAGCGCTCCGTGTCGGTGAAGATGATGCGCGCGCCCTTGTAGGACTCGTCCGTGTCGCTCCAGACGTACCAGTTGCGCTTGGGGCTCTTGGGGTCGCGCCGCGCCTCCTGGAACCAGGGGTGCTGATCACTGGTGTGGTTGACCACCAGCTCGATGATGATGCGCAAGCCCCGCTTGTGCGCCTCTTCCACCAGGCGCTGGAAGTCCGCCAGCGTGCCGTAGTCCGGGTGGATGCCGTAGTAGTCCGCGATGTCGTAGCCGTCGTCGCGCAGCGGGGACGGGTAGTGCGGCAGCAGCCACAGGCAGTCCACGCCCAGGTCCTGGAGGTACGGCAGCTTCTCAATCAGGCCCGGGATGTCCCCGTGGCCGTCACCATTCGAGTCATGGAATGCGCGGATGTGCAGCTCGTAGATGAGCGCTTTTTTGTACCAAAGCGGATCCAGGTCCATACGCCTCTCGGAGGGAGTCACTCGAAGTAGTCGAACGCGTGTTCGGTGCGGCGGTAGCGGTAGACGGCGAAGATTGCCGCGGGCTGTTCGGGCGTCAGGCGCACCTGCACGTCCGGGCCCTGCCACAGGGAGCGCTGGTCGGCCATCAGTTCATGCACCTGGTAGGTCTCCTCCGCGGTGACGCCCAGCCACTCCATGGGCACGCGCAGGAGCGCCTCCTGGGGCGCGTACGGATCCAGGCTCACCGCCACCAGCACCGTGCTGAGGCCATCCGGCGAGCGCTTGCCGTAGAAGAGGACGCGCTCGTTGTCGGACTCGAAGAAGCGCAGGCCCTGGTACTGCTGGAGCGCGGGGTGCGCCTTGCGGACGGCGTTGAGCTTCGCAATCCATTCGGAGATGTTGCCCGGCCGGTCCCAGTCCCAGGCAACCAGCTGGTACTTCTCCGAGTCCAGGTACTCCTCCTTGCCCGGCACCGGACGGCCCTCGCACAGCTCATAGCCGGAGTACATGCCCCACACGGACGACAGCGTGGCGGCCAGCGCGACGCGCAAGCGGAAGGCGCCGGGGCCCGCGTTCTGGAGGTTCTCCGGGAGGATGTCCGGCGTGTTGGGCCAGAGGTTGCCGCGGAAGTAGTCCGACACGGGCGGGCTGGTGATCTCCTCCAGGTAGCTGCGAATCTCGTCCTTGAAGAGGCGCCAGGTGAAGTACGTGTACGACTGGGTGAAGCCCACCTTGCCCAGGGCCTTCATCACCTTGGGGCGGGTGAAGGCCTCCGACAGGAAGAGCACGTCCGGGTGCAGGTCCTGCACCTCGCGGATGAGCCAGTGCCAGAACTGCATGGGCTTGGTGTGCGGGTTGTCCACGCGGAAGGTCCGCACGCCGTTGTCCACCCAGTACAGGACGACGGACTTGAGCTCCTTCCAGAGGGCGTCACGCGCGGGGCCCATCCAGTCGAAGTTGACGATGTCCTCGTAGCGCTTGGGCGGGTTCTCCGCCGTCTTGATGGTGCCGTCCGGGCGGTGCTGGAACCACTCCGGATGCTCCTTCACGTACGGGTGGTCCGGCGAGCACTGGAAGGCCAGGTCCAGCGCCACTTCGATGCCGTGCGCCTTCGCCGCGTCCACGAACGCGCGGAAGTCCGCGAGCGTGCCCAGCTCCGGGTGCACGGCCTTGTGGCCGCCCTCCGCGGCGCCAATGGCCCACGGGCTGCCCACGTCACCGGGCTCCGCGCGCAGGCTGTTGTTCTTGCCCTTGCGCGCGGTGCGGCCAATGGGGTGGATGGGCGGGAGGTAGACGGTGTCGAAGCCGAGCTTCTGCACGTACGGCAGCCAGGCCTGCGCATCCTTGAAGGTGCCGTGCGTCTTGCCGTCGCGCTTCGCGGAGCGGGGGAAGAACTCGTACCAGGCGGCGTTGCGCGCCTTCTCCCGGTCCACGAACACCTCCAGCACCTTGTCGTACCGGCGAGCAAGCGTGCGGTCCGGGTGCCGTGACGCGGCGTCCGCCAGCTCGGAGGACAGCGCGGCGAGGAGGTGGTCCGGCGAGGGCGGCGTGCGCAGACGGGCCCCGGCCTCGGCCAGCACGCGGTGGTCCTCCGCGGACTTGCCCTTGGCGCGCGCGGCGGCGCCCTCCAGCAGCGCGGCGCCTTCCAGCAGCTCGCTCTTCACGTCGCGGCCGGCGTCCACCTTGCGCTTCAGCTCGTGCGCCCAGGTGCGGAAGAGATCCGGCCAGGCTTCAATCGTGTATTCGTAGCGGCCGTTGTTCGCGAGGGGGATGGAGCCTTCCCACGCGTCGTTGTTCTTGAAGGTGAGGGGGACCTCCGCCCAGTCCGTCTTCTGCGCGGCGGGGGTGACCTGGCGCCAGCGCGCGACGGCCACGAGGACGTCGTGGCCTTCCTTGAAGATGTCCGCGCGGACGGTGAGGGTCTCTCCGGCGACGCGCTTGATGGCGTAGCGCCCGGCGTCCAGCTCCGGCTGGACGTTCTCGATGAACACGCTTCCGAGTCGTTCGGTCATATCGGCTGGCGGCCCCTTATAGGACTCTGAGTCAGTGGCTCCAGGCGGCATTGCGCGGGTGTTGTTGATTGAAGATGGGCGCCGTCCGGTCGCGTTGGCCTGTCAACGTTAGGAACGGAGGGAGCGCTCGCCCACCCCGAGGGACTGGGGGGATGGCCTCCGATAGTTGAAGCTGGGATCCGCCCCTCCGGTTGCGGTATCCGGGACGAACATGGCGCCCAAAGACTCCGCTGCTGAGCAAGCGAGTGACCTGTCGGCCGACCGCGACCTGCTGAGGCAGGTGGCGCTCGGCGGCGCGGCGGCCATGCGGGACGTCTACGCGCGGTGTTCCGCGCGCGCGTTCGCCATCGCGGTGCGGCTGCTGCCCACGCGCGCGGACGCGGAGGAGGTGCTGCAGGAGACCTTCCTGGAGGTGTGGCGGCGCGCGCGCGAGTTCGACCCGGAGCGGGGCGGAATGGAGACGTGGGTCACGACCATCGCGCGCACGCGGGCCATTGACCGGCTGCGTTCGCTGGGCACGGTGTCGCGGATGGTGGAGGGGGTGTCCCGGCAGCCGCCGCCGGTGAGCGCGACGCCGCCGTCGCCGGACGACGCCGCAGCCGCGGCGCAGGACCAGGCGCGGGTGCGCGCGGCGCTGGAGCAGCTGCCGCCGGAGCAGCGCGAGGTGGTGCTGCTCGGGTATTTCGACGGGCTGTCGCAGAGTGAGATCGCCCGGAAGACGGGCCAGCCGCTGGGCACGGTGAAGACGCGTGCCCGGCTGGCGTTGGAGAAGCTGGCGGTGCTGCTGGAGCCGAGCCCGGCGGGCACGTCCAGCTGAGTGCAGGACAGCGCCCCTGTTCCGAGGGGATGGGCGGTGGAGCAGGCCCAAGCCACGTCCTCCTTGCCGTCGTCGGACGCGGCCCCAAACCTTGCGACTTGTTTGGCGAACCCGAGGGAGGGGGCGGACATGCGCAAGAGGCGGGAGACGGGGACGGCGTTGATGAACGCGCGGGAGATGCGGCTGGTGCTGGCCAGTGCGCCGCGCAACCTGATGGAGCTGTCCCGGCGCGAGCTGATGGGGATGGTGCGGCGCGCGCGAGGCCTGGTGGTCCAGTACGAGAAGCTGGCGCACCGGGTGATGGGCGGGCGCATGCACACGCGGCGCAAGGCCGCCCTGTTCCGCACGGCGCTGTCGAGCTTCGAGTCACAGCTGCGGCGGATGGAGCTGGCGCCCGTGCGCAAGGCAAGGCCCGCGATGCGCAAGCGCCCGGCGGCGAAGAAGGTGATGCGGCCCGCGGCCCGCGCCACGCCGCCGCGCAAGAAGGCGGTGAGCGCGAAGAAGGCGACGCGGCCTGCGGGCTATGCGCGCCGGGGGCCCGTGAAGGCGCGAGCGCACAAGGCGAGACGCATGCCGGCGATGAAGGCACGGGCGCCCGCGCGCAGGGCCGCGACGCGGTAGTGGCTTTCGGGGGAGGGGAGGCCAGGTCGCGTCCAGCTCGTGGCCTGGCGA
>NZ_RAWL01000214.1:0-14476 GCF_003668885.1 Corallococcus sp. AB049A
GCGCACCATGGACGAGCAGCGCCCCGCCACGCCCCCGGCCCGGACGGACCCCTCCATCGACCTGCTCCATCAGCGGACCCGTCAGCCGCTGGAGGTCATCTTCTCCCCCCGCAGCGTCGCGGTGGTGGGGGCGAGCGAGCGCCCGGGCAGCGTGGGCCGCACCGTCCTCTGGAACCTCATCAGCAGCCCGTTCGGCGGCACCGTCTACCCGGTGAACCCGCAGCGCCCCAACGTCCTGGGCATCAAGGCGTGGCCCTCCCTGCGCGCGCTGCCGGAGCCCGTGGACCTGGCCGTCATCGTCACGCCCGCGAAGTCCGTGCCGGCCATCATCCGCGAGTGCGCGGAGGTCGGCGTCAAGGGCGCCATCATCATCTCCGCCGGCTTCAAGGAGACGGGCCCGGAGGGCGCGAGGCTGGAGCAGGAGGTGCTTCAAATCGCCCAGGCCGCGAACCTGCGCATCATCGGCCCCAACTGCCTGGGCGTGATGCGCCCCACGAGCGGCTTCAACGCCACCTTCGCCAAGGGCATGGCCCGCCCCGGCAACGTGGCCTTCATCAGCCAGTCCGGCGCGCTGCTCACGTCCATCCTGGACTGGAGCCTGCGCGAGGCCGTGGGCTTCAGCGCGTTCGTCTCCGTGGGCTCCATGCTGGACGTGGGCTGGGGAGACCTCATCGACTTCCTCGCGGATGATCCGATGACGCGCTCCATCCTGCTGTACATGGAGTCCATCGGCGACGCGCGCGCCTTCCTGTCCGCCGCGCGCGAGGTGGCCCTCACCAAGCCCATCATCGTCATCAAGGCCGGCCGCACCGCGCAGGCCGCGCAGGCCGCCGCGTCCCACACCGGCACGCTCGCGGGCAGCGATGAAGTGCTCTCCGCCGCCTTCCGCCGCGCGGGCGTGCTGCGCGTGGACTCCATCGAGGACCTGTTCCACATGGCGGAGGTGCTGGCCCGCCAGCCCCGGCCCTCCGGCCGCAGGCTCACGCTGCTCACCAACGCGGGCGGCCCCGCGGTGCTCGCCACGGACGCGCTCGTGTCCGGCGGCGGCGAGCTGGCCGTGCTGTCCGACGACACCCGCAAGCAGCTGGACGGCTTCCTGCCGGCGCCGTGGAGCCACGCCAACCCGGTGGACATCCTGGGAGACGCGGACGCGGAGCGCTACGCGAAGGCCCTGGAGACCACCGGAGCGGACCCCAACAGCGACGGCCTGCTCGTCATCCTCACGCCGCAGGACATGACGGAGCCCACCAAGACGGCGGACCGCCTCAAGGGCTACGCGAAGCTGCCCGGCAAGCCCGTGCTCGCGAGCTGGATGGGCGGCTCGGAGGTCGCCGCCGGCGAGCGCATCCTCAACGACGCGGGCATCCCGACCTTCGGCTACCCGGACACCGCGGCCCGCATCTTCAACTACATGTGGCGGTACTCGGACAACATCGCCGGGCTCTACGAAACGCCCACGCTGGCGGAGGAGCCCTCCGGAGGCAGCGACGTGGCGCGCGCGCTGGTGGATGAAGCGCGCGCCTCCGGCCGCACCCTGTTGTCCGAGTTCGAGTCCAAGCGCCTGCTGGCCGCCTACGGCATCCCCACCGTGGAGACGTGGCTGGCCACGTCCGAGGACGAGGCCGTGGAGAAGGCCCGCGCACTGGGCTTCCCCGTGGTGCTCAAGCTGAACTCGCTCACGGTGACGCACAAGACGGACGTGGGCGGCGTGAAGCTGGACCTGCGTGACGAGGCGCACGTGCGCGAAGCGTTCCGCGCCATCCGCGACGCGCTCACCGGGCTCGGCCTGTCCGGCGCGTTCCAGGGCGTCACCGTGCAGCCCATGGCGAAGCTGGACGGCTACGAATTGATTCTGGGCAGCAGCCTGGACGCGCAGTTCGGGCCGGTGCTGCTCTTTGGCGCGGGCGGCACGCTGGTGGAGGTGATGCAGGACCGGGCCCTGGGCCTGCCGCCCCTCACCACCACGCTGGCGCGCCGGATGATGGAGCGCACGCGCATCCACCATGCGTTGAAGGGCGTGCGCGGCCGGGCCCCCGTGGACCTGGCCGCGCTGGAGCGGCTGATGGTGCGCTTCAGCCAGCTGGTGGTGGAGCAGCCCCTCATCCGCGAGCTGGACATCAACCCGCTGCTCGTCTCCGGGGATCGCATCATCGCGCTGGACGCGCGCGTGGTGCTGCACCCGCCGGACGTCAGCGCCGCGTCGCTGCCGAAGCTCGCCATCGAGCCGTATCCGCACCAGTACGCGAAGCTGCTCACGCTGAAGAACGGTGAGCAGCTGCTCGTGCGCCCCATCCGCCCGGAGGACGAGCCCGCCATGGGCCGCTTCCACCAGGCCCTGTCCGAACAGACGGTGTTCATGCGCTACGCGGGCCTGATGAAGCTCAGCCAGCGCGTGGCCCACGAGCGCCTGGCGCGCATCTGCTTCAACGACTACGCGCGGGAGATGGCGCTCGTCGCCGAGCGGCCGTCACCGGACGGGAAGGGTGGGGGAGAGATTCTCGCGGTGGGCCGGCTCACGCGCCTGCGCGGCACGAAGGACGCGGAGTTCGCCATCACCGTGAGCGACCCCGCGCAGCGGCTGGGCCTGGGCACGGAGCTCTTGCGGCGGCTGGTGGAGATTGGCAGGGACTGGGGCCTGCGCCGCATCGTCGCGGACATCCTCACGCGCAACCGCGGCATGCAGGCCGTCAGCAAGAAGCTGGGGTTCACGCTCCTGGAACACGAGGAGCTGGCCCCGGACATGGTGAAGGCCGTGAAGGTGCTCAACGGCTGACCGTGCCCGGGGCCCGTACGGCCCTACGGCACTACACGTCGTCGCAGGGCGTGCCCAGCCGCGCGCCCGTGTAGACGCCCAGCTCGTTGTAGATGAACGGCAGGTTCTCGTTCACCGGCACCGCGCGCAGCTTCTGGCGCTTGCTCTTCACCACCCAGAACGACGGCTCCTCGCGGTCCACCACGAGGCGCAGGTCGCCGCCCTGCGTGGAGAAGATCTCGCCCCGCGAGTCGGTGACGACGTTGAGCATCTTCTGCTGCTTCACCTGGCCGCGCTGGCCCGTGAAGATGCGGAAGCTCTTGTTGTCCGCGCCGATGCCGCGCTCCACCAGGTAGTACACGCCCTTGTCGTCGCGCAGCAGCGCGTACGGCTGGAACTTCGTCGGGTTGGGCTGGTAGGTGGCCTTGCGCAGCAGCTCCTTGGCCTGATCCGCCGGCACCGGCTGCTGCGGCAGGCTCTTCTCACCGCAGCTGAGCGTGCACGTCTTCAGGTCGTCGCTCAGCCGCAGATAGGAGACGACGCGGTAGTCCATGCCGCGGAAGTTGTCGTTGGCCTTGGGGTTGAAGAAGCGCGGCTCGAAGAACATGCCCTCCTTGCTGTCGGGGTAGCCCACGGGGGCCACCTGCGTGAACGTCTTGCCGTCCCCGTAGTACAGCTCGCCGTCGTGCTCGGGGGTGTGGGGGATGAGGACCGTGTAGTGGCCCTTGCCGTCCGCGCACACCTGGGCGGACTCCAGCACCATGCGGTCGCGCAGCTTCTGCTCCTGCTTCCAGGGCGGATCCATCGCGAGCGCGGCTTGCGGGGCCAGGACGAGCCCCAGGGCGATGACCATGCGTCGAAGTGTCATTGTCGGTGGGCTTTCGTTCTAGAGGTTGTCGGTGAAGAAGGTGGTGGCCGCGTCCGGCTGGACCGTGTCGCGCTCCGTCACGGACCAGATGACCTTGCGCGCCTCCAGCTTCAGCGCCTGCTGCGCGTCCATGCGGCACTCCACCGTCTGGAGCTTCTCCTGGACGGCGCGCTTCGCCTCGTCCGAGCGCGCGCACAGCTTCTGGAGCGACTCCAGCGCGCCCACGCAGTAGCTGCCGAAGGAGATGTCGTTGATCTGCGCGTCCGTGATGGAGTCCCAGGCCACGGTGGACGTCAGCTTGGAGCCGCACGCCTTGTTCGTCTCCGCCAGGGCCTCCGCGAGCTGCACCTCCGCCTGGTTCGCCCAGAACTTGCGGTCGAACACGAGCATCCCCTGGTACTTCTTGTCGCCTTCCAGGTCCTGGTAGCGCTCGAAGATCTTCTCCACCTTCAGCGCGCCCGTCTTGCCGGTGTCCGGCTTCAGGTGCGTGTAGCCCGTGTGGTTCACGTCGCTGAAGATGAGGTCCTCGTAGCCGCCCCGGTTCTCCACGGAGACGAAGCGCTGGCTGCGGCCGCGCCACTGGGTCCAGTAGTGCGTCTTGCCGCGCTCGCTGTTCACCGACGCGACCAGCACCTGGCCGTCCAGCTCGCTCTTCGTGTTGTCGAAGGCCACCAGCGCCTTGTGCGAGTCACCGGGCTCCAGCCCGATGAGGGTGACCCGCTCGCCGGCCTCGTTCGAATACACCTTGCCGCTGACGGGCTTCGTGCCCGCCACCGCGCTGTCGGGCCGCACGCCCCGGGAACACCCCAGGGACAGCGCCACGACGCCCACTGCCAGTAGGACTCTCACGACGACTCCTTGAATGGCGGACGCGCCCCCGCTCTGGAGCTTCCGCGCGCCCGGACGACCCTAGAGGTCGATATCGTACTGCGAACAGTATTGTCGGACCCTGGGACGTTCCGTTGCCGGGACCCGGGTCCATTGCGCCCGCGCATTCGCCAGGTCGTGCTGCTGGCAGTACACGCGGGTGAGCAGGGAGAAGGACAGGCCGGTGATCTTCGTGCGCTGGCTGCGCCGGATGTGACGCAGCGCTTCCGACGTGTTCGACGCGTCCAGCGCCTTCTGCGCCGACGCCAGGTCCTCGCGCACGCTGTCCGGCATGGACTCGGCGGCGCTGGTCCGGGGCTTCGGCTTCGTCGTCACCGTGGGCGGCTCCGCCACGGGCTGCTGGGGCTCCTCGGGAGCCACTGGCGGATCCGCCGGCGGCGTCTGGGGCTCCGGCTCCACGGGCTTCTTCGCCTCCACGGGCTGCGTCACGACCGCGACGGGCGGGGGATTGGCGGCCGGGCTCTTCCAGAAGAAGGCGACCGCGAACGCGATGATGACCGTCAGGCCCACGGCCACGGCCACCGGCCACTTCGCGCGGGAGGGGGCCAGCGGCTGCGCGGGCAGGGACGCAGTCTGGGGCCCGGAAGGCGGGGGAGGCGTGTCGTGGCCAGCGTGGGGGCGCATGCCCACCGTGGGGATGTGCTCCTCGCGGTCCGGCGGACGCGGCGCCGACGGGGCCGTGGGGCTCACGGGGCGCGAGCGCTGCTCCGGCTTCACCTCCGAGAGCGTCTGGAGCGGGCTGCCCGTCAGCTCCAGGATGAACGCGCCCACGTCCGGGTAGCGGTCCTCCGGCTTCTTCGCCATGGCGCGGGAGATGGCCGTCACCATGTGCGGCGGCGTCCCGGGGGCCAGCGACAGGAGCGGCGGCGGCTCCAGGTGGACGATCTGGTAGATGAGCTCCGCGACGTTGTCGCCGGAGTAGGGCGGCCGGCCGGCGAGCATCTCGTAGACGATGCAGCCGAACGCGAAGAGGTCCGTGCGCGCGTCCACGTTGCTGTTGTGGCCCATGGCCTGCTCGGGGGCCATGTACTGCGGCGTCCCCATCAGCACGGAGTCCAGCGTCATCACCGTGCGTGCGTCCACGAGCTTGGAGATGCCGAAGTCGAGCAGCTTCACGCGCTCGCCCACGACGCCGCCCGCCTCCGTGGGCACCAGGAACACGTTGCCCGGCTTCAGGTCGCGGTGCACCACGCCCGCGCGGTGCGCCGCCTGGAGCGCCGCGCCCATCTGCCGCGAGATGGAGATGACGTCCTCCAGCGGCAGCTGCTTCTGCTTGCGCAGCCGGCGCGACAGGCCCTCGCCGCGCAGGTACTCCATCACCATGAAGGGCGTGCCGTCCTCCAGGGTGTCGAAGTCCAGCACCTCCACGATGTTCGGGTGCCCCAGCCGGGAGGCGATCTCCGCCTCGCGCCGGAAGCGCACCGCCACCTCTTCCGACAGCGCCTCCGCGCCGTGCAGCACCTTGATGGCGACCTGCTTGCCCGGCAGGCGCAGGTGGCGCGCGAGGAACACCGCGCCCATGCCTCCCCTGCCCAGCACGGTGCCAATCTCATACGTGGAGCGCAGGACCCGGCCCGTCGTCAACGGCTCGCTCTGCGCGGAGGTCGGTTCGGTTGGCTTTTGCATCGGCGGTTTAAATTCCTACTAAACCGGGCCGACACGATTGGAAAGCACCTGGGTCGAATCCCCCCTCACGGGTCGTCTGAGTCAGCTCGGGCTCTCAGGTTCTGAGAGCCCGAGCTGTATTTTTATCCCGCGACGGAAAGTGACGCGCGCTACGGCATGGCCGGCGGCAGCACCAGGTCCGACTGGATGGCTTCGGCTTCGTCGATGTGCTGCTGCACGGCCTGCCGCTCGGCCATGGCCTCCTGGGCCAGGGCCTCACTGGAGACTTGCGGCGACAGCAGGCTGTCCGCGAGGAAGGCGGTGCGCGCGTGCGCGTTCAGCTGCGCGCTGATCAGCGCCAGGTCGAGCGCGGCGCCCTTGGCCGGTGCGTCCGGCCCCTGGAGGATCAGCATCAGCTGCTGGACCTCCGTCTGCAGCTGGAGGCTCAGCGGGCTGTCCTCGGGCGTGATGCCCTCGGCCGCGAGCAGCGCGTCCAGCCGTTGTTTCACGGCGGTGTGCTCGGTCACCATCTGGTTGTTGAAGTCCCGCACGGCCTCGTCCGTGGCGAGCGGCGCGGCGTACTGCCCCAGCATCACCTCGCCCTCGTTGGCCACCTGCAGGACGCGGGCGATCTGCGCGTCGGTGAGCGTCAGGTTCACGCCCGCGTCGGTGCCCGCGTCCGGCAGCTGCTGCTGCGGCACGTCCTGCGGCACCGGGTCCTTGCTCGCGTCGCTTCCACACCCGTACCCCAGCGCCAGCGCACCCGCCAGCAGCGTCCCCATCCAGAATTTCGCTGTCCGCATGTTGAACCCCCCCATGAATGTCGCGGAGGCAGGATGGGAAGCCGCTGCGTCCGCGGCCATTCGCGCCTGAGCCGTTGCCAGTGTGCCCGGGTGCACAGGCCGGGCAGGCAGGGGGGCCTGGGCATGGCTCCAGGCCCCATGTCTGCCTTTCGGGAGTGGGTTGCGCCATTTCTCATACTTTGAAATTCGCAAGCCATGTTTCATGAATTGTTGACACTGAAACAATCTTTGTTGTTCCGTTGTCACGGATGACAGTAGCCCAGCGGATCACAGTTCTGTCGCTGCACCAGGGCTCCGCGAGCATCGTCCGCGCGCTGGTGCCCCACTTCGGGCTCCCTCCGGCGGAGCTTGCCGCGCGGCTGTTCCGCGCTCCGGCGGTGCTGGCGGGAGGCCTTCCGGCGGAGCTCGCCCGGGGGCTGTCGGAGGTGCTCGGCAACGCCGGCCTTCGCGTGGTCGTGGAGCCGGATGACGCGCCCCTTCCTCCACCCGCCGGGCGGACCTACGACGTGGCGCTGTACCCGCGCGACGCCGGGCGCTTCCGTGAGGTGTGCGCGGAGCTGGCCTTGGTCCTGGGCTGTCCCCTGGCGGACGCCGCCGCGGCGCTCTGCGCCACGCCGCCCACGGTGCTGGGCTCCGTCTCCCAGGCCACGGTGGACGCGCTCCAGGCGCGCTTCGCCCCGCTAGGGGCGGAGGTGGACGCCAGCCATCCGCCCACGGCCCGCTATGACGTCTTCGCCACGGACGCGGTCAGCCTCGCGGTGGTCCGCTCGGTGCTCGAGGCCCAGGGCGTGACTCCGGGGGAGCCTCCGCTGGTGGCCCGCGACCTCTCGCACGAGCAGGCGGAGCGCGTGTGGAAGGAGCTGGGCCCACGGGGTGGGGTGCGGCTGCTGGACCATGCCTTCCAGCGCTTCGACGTCAGCCTCCTGGAGGCCCCCGCCGACGCCGGCTTCGCGGAGTTGCTGGTGCGTGAGACCGGCATGCCGCAGGCGCTGGTGCCGAAGGTGCTCAAGCGGCTGCCGGTGGTGCTGCACACGGGACTGTCGCGCGCGGACGTGGTGGCGCGCACCGCGCCCCTGGAGGCCGCGGGCGCGAAGCTGGCCGTGCAGCTCATCAACTTCCGCAGCTTCCGCGTGACGGTGGAGGACTCGAAGGATCCCGCCGTGGCCGCGGAGGTGCTGTCCCCGGCGCTGGGGCTTTCCGCCAGCGAGACGCGCACCGCGCTCTCCCGGCTGCCGCATACCTTCCCGCACGCGGTGGGGGACACGCGCGCACGCTGGCTCGTCGCGGAGCTGCGGGCGCGGGGCACGCGCACCGCCCTGGTGCCGCAATGAGCGCCCTCGCGCTGCACTTCCGCGTGGCCGAGCAGGGCAAGGTGCTCGCGCTGGCCGGCCGGCATGACGAGGCGCTGCGCCATTACCGCGAAGCGCTGCGGCTGGCCGCGCTCCAGGGCGGCTCCGACGTCTGCCAGCGTCACTATGCGTGGTGCGTGCTCGAGTCGCTGGAGCGCTCGGGGGCCCACGAGGCCGTCATCTCCTTCTGCCAGCGCGTGGAGGCCCACTACCAGCAGCAGCCCCCCGCGACGGAGCTGGCCGTCCAGGACCTGGCCGCGCACCACGAGCGGCACGGGCTGGCGCTGGCGAAGCTGGGGCGCCTGTCGGAGGCGCGCACGCGGCTGGAGTCCGCAGTGGCGCTGGCCGGTGCCGGGCGGCTCCCGCTGTCGGAGCGGGTGCTGGGCTGGGCGCGGTCCGGGCTGCACGTGGACGCGCGCCGCATCTCGCTGGAGCAGGACCGTCACGCCTACTGGGTCGTCCGTCCCGACACTGTTCGTCCCGAAGTCGCCGTCGCACTTCCTCCCGCTGCTTCACCTCTGGGGTAGACCATGCCGAAAGCAGGGAAGATCCTCGCGGATCTCAACATCTCCGATTTCATCCGGGACATGGGGCTCGCCATCGCCGAGGCCCAGGAGAAGCTGGACACCAACAGCGTGGATCAGACGCTGCGCATGGGGCGGACCGTCCTGCCCGGCATGACGCAGAACCTGCTGTCGCTGGGGCTGCGGCCGGCCTTCTACCACTTCCAGTACGCCGACCTGGAGGTGAACCTCAACGTCTACTACTCGACCACCATCGACGCGGGCGCCACCTTCAACTACGACAACGAGAACGCATCGAGCGCGTACAGCCTCGAGACGTCCTCCGCCAGCGGCAGCGCCACCCTCACCGTGCAGGACGGCGAGGGCATTCCGCCGTACGCCTGTCTGGCCTTGGTGGCCAACGCGGCGGGCCACCTCACGGTGGGCACCACCAGCTACGCGCTGGATGGCGGCGTGGGCCCCAACACGACGGGCCTGGCCGTCACCCGCCAGGACACGCTGTGGGAGACGGCGCAGGAGCTGCTCGTGGCCCTGCGCGACAACTCCGTCTGGACCAACCAGTCCGCGGGGGACCTGCAGGGCGTCTTCATGGACTGGGAGATGCAGTCGGGCGTCACCGCCAGCACCAACCGCCCGGACCTCTACGCCATCGACCGCTCGGTCATCACCGTGCGGACCTCGCCGCAGGCGGCGCCCGGCGACAACCTGGTCATCGCGCGGCTGGGCGGCGTGACGCCCGCGCCCGCGCTGCTGCTGCCGGCCACCAGCGGCACGCGCTACACCAGCGCCGCGGCGACGGTGGGCGCGGCGCTGGCGGACATCGGCCAGCAGGTGGATCCGGCGGGCTTCCTCGTCGTCTCGGGCGCCGACTGCAACCGGGCCATCTACTTCGACAGCGACGTCCACGACGTGCCCACCACCTCCCACGGCACGGACCGCGAGCCCTCCGCCGTCCTCGACGCGGTGGCCGCGCTGTTGCTGGAGACGCCGTCCGCCTCGCTGGAGCTGGAGGGCTGGGCGGACCTGCGCACTCCGCCGGCCCCCGGCTACAACCAGCGCCTGTCCCAGAAGCGCGCGGACTTCGTCCTGCGTGCGCTGACGTCGCGGGGCGTGCCGGCCAGCAGGCTCAAGGCCCGGGGCATGGGCGCGACGGTCAGCTTCAGCGGCTCCGACCTGGCGGCCAACCGGCGCGTCGTCTTCCAGTTCACCGGCGTGCCCGCGGCGCTGGTGGCCCGCACCATCGCGGCCACGGCCGCCTTCGACCCCACGGGGACGGACCGGGAGGCCCGCATCGTCCCGCGCACGCGCGCCGCGGCGAACGCGCCCACCACGGCCGTCGTCACCTTCCGCGGCACGGACTTCACCCAGGGCACCGCCGCCCAGGGCACCACCTTCGCGGTGGGCGCCACCGCCGAGTCCACCGCCGCCAACCTGGCCCGCGCCATCCGCGACGCCAACGCCAACACCGCGTTCGGCGCCTTCGCGCGCGGTGACCGCGTCTACCTGTACGGCACTGGTGACCACGCCCTGTTCACCCTGTTCGCGCGCACGCACACCGCGCCGGCCCTGTCCGCCGCCGGCTCCATCCGCGTGGCCCGCCGCTTCGGCGATGGCCGTCCCCCGGCCTCGCCCCAGCCGCGTGACACCGTCGTCATCGACAACGTGCAGCTGGTGGCGGTGGAGGCCGGCGCCGCCCCGCAGCCAGGGCAGTTCGCGCTGGGCGTGACGTCCGTGGACACGGCGCGCAACCTGGCCGCCGCCATCACGCAGGGCTCCAGCTCCGGCGTGCTGGCCGCAGGGCTCCAGGCCCAGTCCGCGGGCAGCATCGTCACCGTCTCCGGCCCGTCCGGCACCATGCTGGGCACCAGCAACCCCGCCGCCTTCCTGCTGTCGGGAAACCGCATCGCCGGCAAGCCGTCAGCGGACCGCGAGGAGAGCTCCGAGCGCGAGCTGCGCGCCCTCAACGTGGATGCGCACCTGGCCGTGAAGTACGAGCTGAGCGTGTCCGGCAGCTCGACCATCAAGGCCCGCATGGTGGCCGTGCCCGCGCCGCCCCAGTTCCTCCAGGCCATCGGCGACTACCTCGAACGCTGGTACCCGTAAGGAGGCCCCATGCCCGGAAACAACACCACGCAGGGCCAGCGCGCGATGATGACGGTGCTGGATGCGCCGCTGCCCGAGCTCATCGAGAGGCTCGGGCGCGCGGTGGCGGACGCGCAGCAGGCGCTGGACGTCAACTCGCTCGACATCGCGAAGCGCATGACCGAGCGCACCGTGGACCTGGGCGACGGTCAGCTGTGGAGCCTGCTCGGGCTCGGCTTCACGCCCACGTTCTACGCCTTCGCCGAGGCCACGCTGGAGGCGAAGCTCACCTTCACCATCCGCGAGTCCACGGAGTTCTCCGTGGGCGGCGGCGCGACGGGCGGCATGGCCGGCATCTTCTCCGTGACGGTGAACGCCGAGTACAGCCGCAAGTACGGCTTCGAGGTCCAGGGCGCCAGCTCCATCGCCGCGCGGCTGGTGTCGCTGCCACCGCCCGCCCGCCTGCACCAGCTGCTCAACGAGATCGCCGCCCAGCCGCCCGTCACCGCCTCCACCAACACTTCCGCCTGAAGCGCGCAAGGACCCGGACACCATGCCCAACGTCGGTCAGGAACTGCTGAACGTCCCCATGGGGGACATGATCCGTGAGATGGCGACCGCCATCGCCGAGGCGCAGCTCGAGCTCGACAAGAGCGGGATGCTCGTCGCGGAGATGATGAGCGGCGAAGCACTGCTGCGGGATGCCGAGGGCAACCTCCAGCTCGACGGCTCCGGCAAGCCCATCCGGGTGGACACCAAGGTGTCCTTCGCGGGCACCCCCGCGTCCATGATGGAGCTGGGCTTCGCGCCGAACTTCTACCAGTTCGTGGACACCATCATCGAGGTGAAGATCGCCATCAAGATGACGGAGAGCACGGAGAGCAAGGTGGCGACGCAGAGCACTACCAAAACGGCCGGTGGGCTGCGCCTCTTCAAGCGTGCGGGCACGACCCAGGCCGTGGTGACGACGGTGGATGCCAGCTACACGCGCAAGTACGACTACAGCGTGGAGGGCGCCAGCCTGCTGCGCACCAAGCTGGTGCCCGTGCCACCGCCGGCCCTCTTCGAGGAGCGGGTGCGCGCGCTCATCGCTGCGAAGTCCGGCACCACCCCCACCGCGAAGTAGCCCGGGAGCGCGCGCACCATGCCCACCCAATCCATTGGTCAGGATCTGCTCAACGTCCCCTTCGGGGAGATGGTCCGCAACCTGGGCAACGCCATCGCGGATGCCCAGTACGCGCTGGACAGCGCGTCGCTGAAGATCGCCCAGCTCATGGCGGGCTACCGCATCGACGACAGCGGCAACGCCGTGCGCGACGGGGCCGGCTTCGTGAAGCTGGGGACCACCGAGTATCCGCTGCTCCTGCTCGGCTTCACGCCCACGTTCTACCAGTTCGTGGAGACCATCATCGAAGTGAAGATGGAGATCTCCCTGCACGAGTCGACCGAGGACGAGACCCGGACGCGGGACCGCAAGGTGGACCGTGACAAGGGCATCCTCACCACGCTGGTGAAGGGCCACAAGAGCCACGTCACCACCGTCACGGCGAAGCACTCGCAGAAGTACAGCTATTCCGCCGAGGGCTCGAGCCTCATCCGCACCAAGCTGGTGCCCATCCCCCCGCCGGCGGCGCTCCAGCAGATCTGCGCGGAGATCGCCAAGAGCCTCAAGGGCACGGCGGAGGGCGAGGCCGTGGGCGGGAAGATCGACGCCGCCGTGGGCAACGTCACCTGACGAAGAGGGACGCCGCGCATGTCACACGTCCGCTGGGAAGATCTGCTCGAGGAGGAGGACTCCGCCGCATCCAAGCCCGTCTCGGGCGCGAGCGCCGCGGCGTCCGTGCCCTCGCTGGAGCAGGTGGCCGCCAGCGACCCGGAGCTGGCGGCGCTGCTGAAGGAGCGCCAGCAGCTCGAAGACACGATGAAGGCGCTGAGCGGCGTGCAGGAGGCGCCCGTGGACGAGCGGCTGGCGAAGCAGTTCCCCGTCGTCCAGCACACGCCCCAGTCGCGCATCGCGGAGCGCAAGCAGCACGAACGGGACACCGCGCGGCGGCTGCTGGAGCAGAAGCTGTACGCCCGGCGCCGCACGGAAGCCGAGGAGGCCGAGCGGGTGGAGGAGCTGCGCCGGGAGCGCCTGGAGACAGGGAAGGCAGCCCGGCGCAAGCAGCAGAAACAGCAGACGCTGCGCCAGCAGTGGGCGCGCAAGGCCCGTGAGCGCGCGAAGCTCGCGGTGCGGCTGGCGGAGCGCGTCCTGGAGTCTCCGGGCCGCATGAAGCTGGGGGAGCTGGGGGCGGCGACCCGGCGGCTGGCGGACGTGGCGCAGGAGGCGCGCTCGGTGGCTCGCAAGCCGATGCCTCGGGTGATGGACCTGACGCTGCCCTCCCCGGGCGCTCGCGGTGGGCTTCACGTCGGGAAGATGGTGGCCGGGGCGCGCGAGCTTCGGGGCATGGACGCCGAGGCCCGGATGATGCGCGGGCTGGCGATGGCCGGCATGGACATGGAGTCCATGGAGCAGCGGATGGACATGGAGCTGGAGCGCGCCGGCATGGGCATGGACGACATGGACGCGCGCGACACGGCACGTGACGCGCGGCGGGAACGCGGACGCCAGGGAGCGCGGGATGAGTGACACGACACAGCAGGCTCAGGAGTTGTTCGGCACGCTGGACGAGTACCTGCTCGAGCTGGCCGACGGCCTGGCGAAGGCCCAGCAGGAGCTGGGGGGCATCTCCGCGGCGGGCGCGCCCGGCCGCCAGTTCACCTACTACGTGCCGAAGCTGGAGTTCGAGCTGCGGATGGACCTGCGGGTGGAGACGTCCACCACCACCGGTCAGGTGACCAACGCGAAGGCCCTGAAGATGCGGCCCGTGCGGCTGGCGGACGTGGCCTCCTCGCAGACAAAGACAGAGGTCGTCAGCGTGATCCGCGGCAGCTTCGTCGCGGTGCCCGCCAACGAGGGCCTGCCTCCGGTGGTGCTCGACGCCCGCTGCGTCATGGGCGACGGAGGCGTGCCCGGCGTGGTGGTGCGCGTGCGCAACGCCGCGGGCGAGGCCCTGCCGGGCGTGGAGGTGGAGTTCAACCTGGACCGGAGGACCACGCAGACGCTGTCCGGCGTGGCGCCGCTGGCCGGTACGGACGTGGTGCTCGCGGTGGTGAGGACGGACGCGGCGGGAGATGCGCGCACGACGCTGCGCGTGGCGGCCGGCGAGCGGGCCCGCTTCCTGGCGCTCACCGTGGATGCCGCGTCGCGGACGCTGGCGCTGTCCTGTGAGGTGCCCCGATGAAGGTCCGGGCCGTGTTCCACAAGGCCACGGGAGTCCCCGTGGCGGGCATGAAGGTGGCGTGGTGGGTCCCGGCGAAGGCGGGCACCTTCGAGCCGCGCGACACCGGCGTGACGAACGAGGAGGGCGTGCTGGAGATGGAGGTCAGCAGCGCCACCTTCGGCTCCCATCTTCGATTGGACTCCGCCGGGGTGGCCACCTTCCCGGTGAAGATGAGCAGCACCCTCATCGACTACGGGACGATGGTCGTCCTGGAGCCCGCGAAGCAGGGCGTCCGCGCGGTGTCCTCCATGGCGGTGGAGCCTTCGAAGGAGCCCACCAAGG
>NZ_RAWL01000215.1:0-14387 GCF_003668885.1 Corallococcus sp. AB049A
ACGCCAACCTGCGCCTGGGCCTGCGCGACAACCTGCGCGACGAGGGCTACGACGTGACGGACGCCCCTTCCGCCAAGGACGCGGCGCCGCACCTGGAGTCGCGCGAGTTCGACCTGCTCATCCTGGACGTCATGCTGCCGGGCGAGGACGGCTACAGCTTCTGCCGCCGCCTGCGCGCGGAGGGCGTCAAGAGCATGGTGCTGATGCTCACCGCGCGCTCGCTGGAGGACGACCTGGTGCGCGGCTTCGAGGCCGGCGCTCAGGACTACCTCACCAAGCCCTACCGGCTGCGGGAGCTGCTCGCGCGCGTGCAGGCGCTGGTGCGCCGGGCGGGCACGGCGCCGCCGCAGGTGGTGACCTTTGGCACCTTCACGCTGGACCTGGGGCGCCGCGCGGTGCTGCGCTCGGACGGCGGTGAGGTGGACCTGACGCGCACGGAGTTCGACCTGCTGGCGTTCCTCCTGCGCCACCGCGACCGCGCGCTGCCCCGGGGCGAAATCCTGGATGCCGTCTGGGGCCGCGACGTGGTGGTGGATCCGCGCACGGTGGACAACTTCGTGTCCAACCTGAAGAAGAAGCTCGGGTGGACGAGCACGTCCGGCTTCACCATCCACACGCTGCGCGGCGTGGGCTACCGCATGGAGGTCACGAGCGGCGGCCCGTCATGACGAATCCATGACCGACATATGGAGCGCCGTCGGCCTTTCCGCGGACGGGACTTCGTACCTTGCCTCTTGTGGAGACGAGACGCCTGGAGCGTCCGTTCCAACCAGGAGGCGGGTCAGATGTTTGAGTCGGTCATCGAACGGCGGGGAGTGCGCTCGGGACGGTTCGGCACGGGCGCGTGGGTGTCCATCGGCGTGCACGCGGGGCTCCTGGGCCTGGTGTTCTTCATCTCCGGCCGCGCGCCGGAGACCATCGAGCCGCCCGAGCGGACGATCGTCTTCCACCCGCCCGCCATCCAGAAGGGCGTGAAGCAGGCCGCGCAGCCCAAGCCGGCCACGGCCGCGCCGGCGCCGAAGCCCAAGCCGCGCACGGACCGCGTGCCTTTGCACCCGAAGCCGCTGCCGGCGGACCTGCCCGAGGCAAAGCCGGAGCCGACGACGGTCGCGGACGCGGCGGCCACCACGGACGCGACGGGCACGGGCGAGACCGGCCCGGTGGGTGATCCGGACGGCGATCCGAACAGCACCAGCCCCATCGGCGCGGTGGGCGTGCCGGTGATCAACACCGCGCCCACGGGCACGGAGGTGCTGCCCTTCCAGGGCGGGATGACGCCGCCGAAGCTGCTTAGCGGTTCGCAGTTCAACTACACGCTCGAGGCGCGGCGCGCGGGCGTGGAGGGCATGATGATCGTGAAGTGCGTCATCACCACGGAGGGCCGGGTGCGCGACTGCCGCATCATCAAGGGCCTGCCGTTCATGGAGGACGCGGTGCTGGAAGCGCTCTCCTCGCGCACGTATCAGCCGCTGACCTTCCAGGGCCGTCCGGTGAACGTGTCGTACACGTTCAACATCAAGCTGAAGATGCCGTAGCCATGGGGGCAGGTGTCCGCCAGTGAAAGCGCCCGGGCGCCTGCTTCCCCTTCGGGAAGGGAAAAGCATCGCAGCGGGACCGCGGGCCCGTTAGGAAAGTCCCGTCGCGCCTGGCCATGTGCGCGATACCGGCACCGGAAGGAGCGGGCCTCCCCCGGCCCGCTTCCGGTGCCGGTCCCTTTTCATCAAGCGATGGCGGACACCTGGTACGACGCGGTGGTGGTGGGCGCGGGCTTCGGCGGCCTGGGCACGGCGCTGGAGTTGTGCCGCCGGGGCGCCCGGGTGGCGCTGTGCGAAGGGCTCAACTACCCGGGCGGTTGCGCGAGCACCTTCCGGCGCGGTGGCTACGGCTTCGAGTCCGGCGCCACGCTGTTCTCCGGCTTCGGTGAGCACCAGCTCTTCGGCCGGTGGATCCGCGAGCATGCGCTGGACGTGACGGTGGACTGGCTGGATCCCCTGGTGGAGCTGCGGGCACCGGGCATGCGGCTGCCGGTGCACCGCGACCGGGACCGGCTCATCGCCGGGTTCTGCGCGCTCCCTGGAGCACCCGTGCAGGGCGTGCGGCGGTTCTTCGAGCTGCAGGGCCAGGTGGCCGGAGCGCTATGGCCGCTGTTCGATGACCCGGACCTGCTGCCGCCGTTGAGCCTGAAGTCACTGATGCGGCACGCGGGGCGCGCGTGGTCCTACGCGCCACTGACGCGGTGGCTGGGCCGGCCGCTGGGCGCGGTGCTCGCGAGTCACGGGCTGGAGGGCTTCACGCCGCTGCGCACGTACCTGGACGCGCTCTGTCAGATCACCGTGCAGTGCGCCGCGACGGAGGCCGAGGCCCCGTTCGCGTTCGCGGCGATGGACTACTACTGGCGCGGCACGGGCCATGTCCGGGGCGGCATTGGCCGGCTGGCGACGGCGCTGACGAAGGCCATCACGGCGAAGGGCGGCGACGTGCTCATGGCGAACCGGGTGCGCGCGGTGACGCCGGTGGATGGAGGCTGGCGGGTGACGGCGCGCAGGGGTGAGTTGCTGGCCCGGCACGTGGTGGCCAACGTGCTGCCGCAGGGGCTGCGCACGCTGCTGGATGCGCCGGTGGGACGGCTCCCCCGCGTGGATGCGCTGGCGAACCGCGTGGACGAGGGCTGGGGCGCGGCGATGCTGTACCTCGTGGTGCGGCCTCCCGAAGGAGACTCCGGCGCCGCGCATCACTTCGAGCTGGTGCGCGATGAGCATGCGCCGTTCATCGAAGGCAATCACCTCTTCGCGTCCATCAGCGGGGCCTCGGATGAAGGCCGCGCACGGCCGGGCCAGCGCACGGTGACGGTGTCCACGCACGTGTCGTTGAAGAAGCTCGCGGGCATGACGCCGGAGGAACAGGCGTCCTGGTTCGCCGCGCTCCATGCGCGCATGCGTGAGAACCTGGACGCGCTGCTTCCAGAGTGGACGGCCAACGTCGTGCACGTCATGACGGCGTCGCCGCGCACGTTCCAGCGCTTCACGTCGCGAGAGGCGGGCGCGGTGGGTGGCGTTCCCCGGCGCGCCGGATTGGACAATTACCGCATCCTGGGACCGTTCCAGGCTCAACGCGGTTTGTGGTTGGTGGGGGACTCGGTGTTCCCGGGTCAGAGCACGCTTGCAACAGCGGTGGGTGGCGTTCGCACCGCCGCGAGTATTGCCGCGTCGCGCTGAAGCATTGTCTTGCGTAAACCGCGTATGGTTTGCGTCCCCCCTCATGGAGGACGCATGCGTACGTTCCTGATTGGCGGTCTGTTGGCGCTGGCGGTGGGCTGTGGCGGTCCCATGGAGCAGGAGGCCGCGCCGGATCTGGCCTCGCAGGAGTCGGCGCTCCCGGACTGCATGAACACCGACAACATGATCACGTACTTCAACGACGCGTCCCACTCGATCATCGTGGGTCAGCGCGGCTGCTACTGCGGCAGCTGGGTGAACTGGGGCCAGGTGTCCACGAGCTACTGGGAGAACACCTCCTGCTAGGCAACCCCAGACACCCGTGGCGCGATAGAGGTCCGCGCGTCCGCGAGGATCCTCGCCGACTCCGTGGCGGCGTCCTCTGGCCGGACGCTGGTGTCTGAGATTCCTGCGATGAGCCGGGTGCGGTCGTGGTCCACCGCGCCCGGCTTCGCCCAGGTGTCCGCGTCCGGCACGGTGAGGTACGCGGAGAACGCGTGGTGCCCGGAGCCGGGGCGCTCGCCAATCACATGCACCAGGGCGCGCGGACGCGGGTCCCCTTCCGCGCCAAACAGCAGCTGGCCCACCTGGTAGCCCGCGCGCACGCGGCCATGCTTCACCACCAGCACCTCCGGCGCCACCCTCCAGCCCGTCGCCTCCAGCTCCGCGCGCAGCCGCGCCAGGAACGGCGCCAGGTGGCCCTCGTCCATCAGCGAGCGCGGATCCAATCCGTCCGACACGACCACCTGCGCGTCGTACCGGCCCGCGTGCTGCTCGCGCAGCGCTCGCACCGTGACCTCCGAGCCCGCCTCCAGCGTTTCGCCCGACGGCGGATGCAGGATGTAGTCGCGACGGTCCGCGGAGTTCGTCCGCAGCCGCACCGAGCCCGGGATGGACGCCACCGCCGCGTCGGACAGCTCCGACCACAGCCCCACCTTGCCGTCGTCGTAGAGGCCGCGCACCTCGCGCTCCAGCGCGGGCTCCAGCATCCAGGGCTGGTCGCCATGCCCCACCGCCAGCGGCACGCCCCGGGCGCGCACCTGGGCCATCTGCGCCTCCGCCTCCAGGCGCAGCTCCGCCTCCGGACGCGTGTCTCCCTTGGCGCGGCGGTAGTGCACGTAGACGTGGGCCGGGTCGCCGAAGTGCTTCGTGGGCCGGCCTTCCGCGTCGATGACGCCCAGGCGCTGGGAGAACGCCCACATCCGGTCATCCGCCTTCAGGCCGTACCGCGCGCGCAGCCGCACGTGGTCCTGGAAGGACGTGGTGAGGTAGCTGAGCATCGGATCATTCCGCGTGGGCAGCGCCATCAGGTACGCGGGCCCGGCCTCCGCCAGCTGCTCCTGGCACCAGCCCAGGTCATCCAGCGTCACGTCCATGTGCAGCGTGGAGCACACGTCCAGGCCTGGCGTGAGGCCGTGCAGCTTGCCCATCACGATGTCTTCCAGGCAGCAGCGCACCAGCTGCTCGCGCGTGCGGAACACCTCCGGGCCAATGAAGCCCGCCACGTCGTTGACGTGCACCCACGGCGCCGCCTCACGCCCCGCGCCCGCCTGCGCGATGGCCACGCGGCGCTTCAAGGCCCGCGCGAAGCCGTACTTGCGCGACTCGTGGATGAGCATGTCCGTGCCGTGGTGGTGCCCGTTCGTCGCGTCCGCGCCCTGCCCCGTCTCGAAGTACAGGCCCCAGCGCCCGGTGCGCGCCGCCGCGTGCGCCACCATCTTCTCCAGCGTCACGTCGAAGGTGCGGTTGGCGGCCTCGTTCCCCCCGAGGCTCTGGAACCAGATGCCCGTGGTGCCCGGCCGCAGCGCCTCCACCTGCGCCTGCACGTCGATGTGCGCGAGCACGCAGTGGGGCATCACCTCCTCCAGCCCGAACGTCGTCAGCACGTCGTGCAGCGCGGACTCCACCGCGGCCACCGACGCGACGTCGGACGACACCGGGTTGGTCCCCAGCACCACGTCGCCCACCGCGAAGGACCAGCCGTCGAAGACCTGCCAGCGGATGTCGTCCGGATGATCCGTGGGCGAGTTGGGCTGCAGACGCGCGCCCAGATAGCCCTTCGCGCCCACGCGGCTGCCCGGCAGCGGATGGAAGATGCGCCCACCCACCGTCTTCAGCTCCACGTCGCTCATCAGCTTCACGACGCACGCGATGACGTCGCTGGGCAGCCCGTCGAGCACGCCGTGCACGGCCTGCACCTCCGCCGTGAGCAGGAAGTCCTTGAGCCGGCCCAGCATCCAGTCCGCCACGCGCCTCCAGCGCGCCGGGTCCCACGCCTCCAGGTTGAACACGTGCAGCCGGTCCTCGAACGGAGGATGGGCGTGCAGGTCGTCCAGCCGCGTGCGTGACAACAGCGTGCGCGCGTTGCGCCGCGAGTCCTCGTCCGCCGCCGCGACGCCGATGGCCTCGTCGCCTTCCTTGAACGCGTTCGCCGCGCCCAACACCTGTTGATACAGGCGCGCGTCGAAGCCGCCGCTCAGGCGCTGCACGTAGTCAAAGACATCTTCGTGGGGGAGGACGTCGGGGAGACAGACGCTCATGGGCCATGAGCTTTATCCGGCGGCGCGGCCGCGCCACCATCCCCCGAGGGCGCTGTCGCCTGCGTGACGCCCGGACGGCTGCCCTCCACGATGTTTGGTGTTTCAATCGTTAGCGCTGCAAAGACTTACTTCGCTGGGACGCAGCCCTCGGGAGGCTTCCATGCGAGCAGCGCCTCCACGCGCGCGTCCTGGACCTTGGACACGCCCTCTGGCGCATCGACGCGGTTGACCCCGGGCTCGCGCGTGAAGTCGAGCTCCCTGACGGGCACGGGCAACGCCGGGCAGCCGCCCTGGAACGTGGCCTCCGCTTCGGTCATGAGCACGTTCGCGTGGTCCTCTCCAGCGGCCCACGAATAGGGATACGTGAACGTGCCCGACAGGGGCTCCGTGCCTCCGGGAGGAAACCACTTCCAGATCAGCCGCGTCTGCGCCGTGGAGCCGCCGAAAACTCCGCCAGCGACCCCGCCCAGGATGCCGTCCTCGATCGTGGGCCATTCGACGCGGAGACCCTTCGGAACAGGCACGCGCACGGCCTCCACCTGCACCCGGTCGTTCACCTCCGGCTCCATCATCAGCATCCACGAGAGTTCGCGGATCCGCTCCGGCGACACGCGCCCCACCCTCACACTGGACTGCCGCGCGGCGTTCGTGGCCACTCCGTCCACCTTGCCGTCGGACTTCAACGCCAGGCCGGAGCAGCTGCTCGAGCGGTACGTGGTCCCTGTCGCCAGGTGGTAGGCGTCGAGCTGATCACAGAAGTCGTAATGGCCTCGCCGGCCGCGGATCACCAGCCAGCCGCCCGCTGGCGCGCGGATGCGTCCCAGCGGCAGTACCGTCTGGACATTCCGCCCGCTCGGGTCGAGCGCCAGACATTCCCTCCAGGCCTTGTAGCGGCTCCGTGAAGGCTTCCTCCGGGCTTCCTTCATGCAGTCCGTCGGAGGCGGCGGATCCGCGTCGAACGTGCCGGGGCGCCGGTTCTCCGGACGGAAGGCCTTCTCCGCCCGCGCGCGCCAGGCCTCCGTCTCCGCGCCGCACTCACCGGCCTTCGCGGGGCACAGCAGGGTCGCCAGCCGATGCTTCTGTGAAGCCTCGCGCGCCAGCACCTCGCGGAGGTCCGGAGCCATCACGATGGACTGCGCACCGGGACGGCCCAGCTCCAGTTGAGACGCGAAGTACGCCTTGCCTCCATCGCGCCACCACGTCTTCAACGCGAGCGCGGTCGTGGCCGCATCCTCGTCCCAGCTCAGCGGCTCCCGGTGCTCCTCTTCGCGAGCGATGCCGAAGCAGCGGTGGCTCAGCAGCAGCTGGAGTCCGGAACGCGCATCCTCCACCTCGCCGTCGTCCGGAAGCGCCTGCATCCGCGCGTCGAACGCGGACAGCGCCTCCTGGGCCGCCTTCCAATCCGCGGTGTCTGGCGCGCACGGGACGATGCGCCCCGCCTGCGCAGGCGCCGCCGTCAACAGCCAACCCAGCCCGAACGACACCATGAGGGACACGGACATGCCTCCATGGCAGCCGGTCCCGGGCCCGGACGTCAAGTCGCGCGGCGGCGCACTACTCGCCGAGGAGGGCCGACCAGAAGCGCACCATCTTCAGCGACTCCATCACGCTGGACTGCTTGTCCATCTCCGCGTGGGTGATCAACGGCGTGGGCCGCAGGTGCACGTGCGTGTGCGGCGCCAGCGCGCGCGCCAGCAGCGTGGACTCGATGGCGGGGATGACCGAGTCATCTGTCCCGTGCAGCAGGTACACCGGCGCACGAGGCGCGGGAGAAAGCTCCGGCGACAACGATGGGTCCCCAGCGAAGCCCTTCACGAAGGGCAGCAACCGCTGGCCCAGCGCGGCCACGTCGCGCGTGTTCACCTGATGCAACAGCGTGGCGGCGGGCTCCGGCAGCGTGGCCTCCATTGCCCGGGCCTCCGCGAACGTGGCCTCCGCCTTGCGCGAGTCCACCAGCGTCAGGTGCGACGCGTGCATGAACGTGAGGACGCCCTTGCGCAGCGCCTCCACCTGCTCCGGCGGCACCAGGCGGTCCGCGACGTTCAGCAGGATGACCACCACGCCGTAGTCGTGCGGCCTGCGGTGCACCCCGTCCGCCTGCACGCCCGTGCACAGGAAGGACAGCACGCGCGACAGCTCACCGTGCCCGCCGAAGGACAGCACCGCGGCCACCCTGTCACGCAGCGCGGGCCGGCCCGCCGCGACGACGGACAGGCCTCCGGAGAAGCTGATGCCAAAGAGATCCACCTCCCCTTCCGGCGCCAGCGCTCCCGGCCCCAGCGCCCACAGGGCCGTGTCCTCGATGACGTCCGGCAGGCGCGGGGTGATCTGGTAGCGCAGCAGGTCCGGCGGCTCCGGCGTGAGCACCGGCTGCCCGCCCATGGCCAGGTCCTCCGCCAGCTTCACCAGGCGGGGCTCGTCGATGCCCGCCGCGTGCACGCCCGACGTGAGCACGATGAGCCGGCCCTTGCGCTGATCCGGCTGGTAGAGCCGCCCGCGCACCGGCCCGTGGCGCGTGGGCACGCTCAGGTCCGTGACGGTGAAGGCCCCGGTGCCATGGCGGGCCAATGCCTCGGCCACGGTGCCATGGAGGCCCGCCGCGCGCAGCACGAAGGACAGCCCTCGCAGCTCGGGCGGCAGGAGGAGGACAGCCGCCAGCAGCAGGGCCGCGAACACGGCCCCCAGCGTCCAGCGCAGCCGGTGCTTCATTGCATCAGCGTTTCGACGAAGGTGCACAGCTGGTCGCGCTCGAAGGGCTTCTCCAGCAGCTCTCGCGCGCGGCGGCCCACGAACTCGCGGGCCTGCGGGTTCACCCCGCCCGTCATCAGGCCGGTGCGCGGCGCCAGCTCCGGCGCCAGCCGCTCCAGCTCCACCAGGAAGTCCATGCCGCTCATGCCCGGCATCATCAGGTCACAGAGGATGGCGTCGAACTTCTCGCCGCGAGACAGCCGCGTCAGGGCCTCGCGCGCGTCCTGGATGACGTGCACCTCGTAGAGGTTGCGCAGGAGCCGGCTCACCGCGCTGCCCACCGCCGGCTCGTCGTCGATGAGCAGCAACCGGCGCAGGCTTCGCGTCGCGCGCGCCGCCTGCGAGGGCTCCTCCACCACGGCCGCGACCGCCTGCACGGGCCGCGCACTCTCCGGCGGCAGGGCGAGCGCCGGCAGCTCCACGCGGAAGAGGCTCCCCTGCCCCTGCTCGCTGGCCACCTCGATGTGGCCGCCCATCGCGTGCACCAGCGTGAGGCAGATGGACAGGCCCAGGCCGGTGCCGCCCTTGGGCGAGCGCGTGGTGAAGAACGGATCGAAGATGCGCTGGCGCACCTCCGGGGCCATCCCCTGCCCGTTGTCCTCCACCTCGATGAGCACGTGGCCCTCGCGGCCCGGACGCACGCGCAGCTTGATCAGGTTCTCTTCCGGGGGCCGGTCGCCAAAGGACTGGAGCGCGTTGGTCAGCAGGCCCGTGACGACCTGGGCCAGCCGGCCCTCGTTGCCGTGCACCGCGGCCACCGGCTCCAGGTCGCACGCCATGCTCGAGCGCTGCTGGAACTCGTCGCGCATCCGCTTGACCGCGTCCTCCACCGCGCGCCGCACGTCCACCGGACCGTGCTGCTCCTCCTCCGTGCGCGAGAACGTCCGCAGGTCGCGCACGATGGAGCGCACCCGCCCCGCGCCCTCCAGCGCCTCGGCCACCACCTGGCGCAGCTCCTCCAGCTGCTCGGCCGGCACCACCGGCTGCGCCACGCGCTCCCAGAGGTAGGCCAGGTTGGAGGTCACGTAGGAGAGCGGGTTGTTGATCTCATGCGCCACGCCCGCGGCCAGCGTGCCCACGGACGTCATCCGCTCCGCCAGCCGCCGCTGCGTCTCCAGGCGGGTGCGCTCGTTGACGTCGCGCACCAGTCCCACGAGGAAGCGCTCGCCGTTGGGCAGCATGTACGCGGCCCGCTGCGTGAGCACCTCGCGCGAGCGGCCCTTCGCGTCCGTGAAGGAGCCCTCGTCCTCCACCGTCTGCCCCGTGGTGAAGGCGCGCTCGTCCTGGCGCCAGGCCGTCTCCGCCTGGACCGGGGAGATCAGCGCCGAGGTGACCGTGCCGCGCAGCGCCTCCGCGGGTTGCTCCAGCAGGCGGCAGTAGGCCGTGTTCACGGCGACCAGCCGGTGCTCCCGGTCCTTGATGAACAGCGGCTCCGGCACCGCGTCCAGCGCGCCCTGGAACATGTCGCGCGCACGCCGCAGCGCCTGCGCGTCTCCGTCCGCGGCCCTGCGCCGCAGCGCCACGAGCCTCGCGCCCCAGCGCGTGCCGGGCGGCGCCACGCACTCGTCCGCGCCCGCCTCCACCAGCGCCTCCGCCTCCTCGCCCTCGCGCTTCGTCAGCACCACCAGCCACGTGCGCGTCTGCAGCCGGCGCGCGTGCGCCCACTGGCAGCGCGCCTTCACGGCCTCCAGCGGACCGCCATGATCCCAGAGGACGAGCAGCCCTTCGGGCAGCGGCTCCGGAAAGGACTCCACGCGGATCACTCGGCACGCGCGCCCTTCGGCCGTGGCGCAAAGATCGCGTTCCACGTCCTGGGCCACCGGGGCTGGGACCGCCACCAGCATTGCGTGCACAGCGTTGCTCCTCGCGACCCGCGGGATCGGCCTCCCGGCGTCGCTCGACTGCATTGCAGCCTTGACCGCGCCAACCCGTCAACGCGGGGCCGCGCGGACTGCCCGTAGCCCATTTCCGGGTCGGGTGGGACTCAGAATTGCAGTGAACCGCGCGCGATGACGCGGGGGCCTACCTTGCAGGAAGGTAGGAGCGAACAGCGCTCGCAGTGCTGGGGCAGCGTCTTCGCCGGGCACGCGCCACTCATGCCGTAGTGGCACAAAGCAAAGTCGTAACGGACGGGGTCCTCCGGGTCGAGCGCCCGCAGCGACGCCGTCACCTCCTCGGCGGTGCGCCAGGTGAGGTCCGTGCGCTGCGTGAGTCCCAGGTGGAGCGCCATGCGTCCGATGTGCGTGTCCAGTGGGACCAGCAGTGCTGACGCCGGCACCTGCTTCCAGATGCCGAAGTCCACCGCGTCCGGTCCGCGCACCATCCACCGCAGATACAGGTTGAGGCGCTTCGCCGCGCCCGGCCCCAGGGGCGAGGGCAGCAGGTGATGCAGTCCGCGCTCCGGCCCCATCGCCTTGCGGAGCGCGTCCATGGGGATGTCCCGCAGCGCGGCGGTGAAGGCCGCGAGCGCTCCGTGCAGCGTGCCGGCCGCCTTGAAGCCCCGGACGAACAGGGCCTCCAGACCGCCGTGCTCGCGCAGCGCGCGGCCCATGCCCAGCAGCAGCACCGCGAGGTCGGTGCCCACGTTGAAGCGGTACACGAAGCCCGTGAGCAGCGCCTTCGCGCCCTTCACGTCCAGCGCGCGCACGAAGGCCGCGGGCGACGGCCCCATCTGCTTGAGGAGCGCGTCCACCTTCGGGCGGAAGAGGTCCGCGCGCCCGTAGGCCAGCGCCGCCGCGAGCAGCCCGCTGACCTCCACATCGCGTGGATCCGTGTAGCGGTGGGGGAACTCCACCGGGTCGAAACCGATGCGCGCTGACTGATCCGTGGACGCCAGGAAGGCGTCCAGGCGGGGGCGCAGGCGCTCGGCCGCCTGGGTGCTCAATCCGGTGTGCGCGGTGCGGCGCTTCGTCATCTCGCGGGCAGTCCTAACGCGTCAGCTCGCGCACCGCATGGCCCAGCTCCGGGAGGATGAGCGCGTCCAGGGCCAGCCTCACGGCCTGCGGCGAGCCCGGCAGCGCGAAGAGGATCATCCCCTGGTACGTGCCCGCCGTGGCGCGCGACATCATCGCGGGGCTGCCGATGCGCTGGAACGACAGCATCCGGAACAGCTCGCCGAAGCCGGGCAGCTCCTTCTCGAAGAGCGCGCGCAGCGTCTCCACCGTGCAGTCGCGCCGGCCAATGCCCGTGCCGCCCGTGAAGAGCACCGCGCGGGCCCCCGCCGCCTGCGCCTGCGCGAGCGCGCCCCGGATGGCCTCCGGATCATCCTTCACCACCGTGTGCCCGGCGACGGTGTGCCCCGCGGCGGCCAGGCCCTCGCGCAGGTCCTTCCCGCTGCCGTCGTGCGCCTCGTCCCGGCTGTCCGAGCACGTCACCACGTACGCGCTGACGTGCACCGGCGCGCGCGACTTGTGCTCCGCCGCCACCGCCGAGCCTTCATGCGAGTGGTCATGGTCGTGCGAATGCCCGTGGCCGTGGTCGTGGTCATGCGAGTGGCCGTGGCCGTGGTCGTGCGAGTGGCCGTGGTGGTGATGGCCATGACCGTGGTCATGGTCGTGATCGTGTCCGTCGTGTCCCATGGTGGACGCTCCTGAAGGTGGGAAGGCTCAAACGTCGGGAAGGTCGACGACGAGCGTTCCGTCCTCGACCGTGAGCTGCACCGTCGGCTGGTCATCACAGACGCCGGGCGAAGTCGCGTTCTGCCCCGTGTCCATGTCGAAGCCGACCTCATGGCACGGGCACACGACCATGTTCTCCTCGAGACGTCCGCCCGACAGCAGACAGCCGGCGTGGTTGCACCAGTCGTCGAGGCCCTTGTAGCGGCCGTGGATCTTCGCGATGCAGACGTTGCGCTTGCCGATTTCGTAGCCCCGCATCTCCCTCTCGGCGAAGTCCGCGGGTCCCAGCTTGATCTTCGTCATTGCGTTCCTTTTCCCACAACCCGTCCGGGCCTGCACCCCCGTTCCCCCGGCATTAATTTCCCGACCGTGACTCCCGACGTGACACCCTCCAACGCCGTGCTCACCGACAAGGCGGCCGTCGCCCAGCTCCTCCGGGACATGTCCCTCCTGCTCCAGCTCCAGGGGCAGAGCGGCTTCCGTGTCCGCGCCTACGACATTGGCGCGGACCGCATCGCGAACCTGCCGCAGGACCTGGGCGCCATCGTCACCGAGGGCCGCCTGCAGGAGCTCCAGGGCATCGGCCCGGGGCTCGCCGAAAAGCTCACCGAGCTGGTGACGACCGGCCGCATGACGGCGTTCGAGGAGCTGAAGGCCCAGTTCCCCGCCGGCCTGCTGGAGCTCATGAAGCTGCCGGACGTGGGGCCGAAGAAGGTCGCTGCCCTGTGGAAGGAGCTCCAGGTGGGCAGCGTCGAGGACCTGGAGCGCGCCTGCAAGGACGGCCGCGTGCGGGAACTCAAGGGCTTTGGCCCCAAGAGCGAGGCGAAGCTCCTGGACGGCATCTCCGTGTACCGGCGCGCCAAGGGCGAGCGGAAGCTCCTGGGGGACGCGCTCCCCATCGCGGAAGGACTGCTGGAGCTGATCCGCCAGGCGCCGGGCGTGGTGCGCGCGAGCCTGGGTGGCAGCGTGCGCCGCCGCGCGGAGACCGTGGGCGACGTGGACATCATCGCCTCCGCGAAGGAAGCGGGACCCGTGCTGGACACGCTCGCGAACGCGCCGGGCGTGGCGACGGTGATTGGCAAGGGCGACAGCAAGTGCTCCGTGCGCATGGTGCAGGGCGACCTCCAGGTGGACCTGCGCGTGCTGCCGGACGAGGACTACGCCACCGCGCTGCACCACTTCACCGGCTCCAAGGCGCACCACATCCGGCTGCGCAACCTGGGCCACGAGAAGGGGCTCAAGATTTCCGAATGGGGCGTGCACCGCGAGGACGGCACCAAGGTCCCCGTCCCCGACGAGGCGACGCTGTACCGGCTGCTGGACATGCAGGAGGTGCCGCCGGAGCTGCGCGAGGACAACGGCGAGGTGGAGGCGGCCCGGACTGGCAAGCTGCCGGAGGACCTGGTGACGCTCGCGGACGTGCAGGGCGCGGTGCACGCGCACAGCACCTGGTCCGACGGCCGCAACACGCTGGAGGAGATGGCGCGCGCCGCGAAGGCGCTGGGGCTCAAGTACCTCACCGTCACCGAGCACAGCGAGGCGGCCATCCACGCGGGCGGACTCAAGGTGGACGACCTCAAGCGGCAGTGGGAGGAGATCGACCGCGTGAACGAGCTGGTGCCCGGCATGCGGCTGCTCAAGGGCATCGAGGTGGACATCCTGGAGTCGGGGGCGCTGGACTACGCGGACAGCGTGCTGGAGCAGCTGGAGGTCGTCATCGCCTCCATCCACGTGCGCCACTCCATGGACGAGGACCAGATGACGCGGCGGGTGCTGGCCGCGCTGGACAACCCGCACCTGCACATCCTGGGACACCCCACCGGGCGCCTCATCCAGAGCCGCGAGCCGTACGCCCTCCGGATGGAGGAGGTCCTGGAGCGCGCGCGGGAGCGCGGCGTCGCGGTGGAGATCAACGGCAAGCCGGCGCGCCTGGACCTCAAGGCCGAGTACGTGCGGCAGGCCGTGGGGCGCGGGGTGAAGCTGGTGGTGAGCTGCGACGCGCACCGCCAGGACGACCTGAAGAACCTGGCCTATGCCGTGGCCACGGCGCGCCGGGGCTGGGCGAGGAAGCAGGACATCCTCAACACCCGCTCCGCGGAGAGCTTCCTCGCCGGCCTGCGGGAGCGCTGATAGGCTTGCGGGCGCGAAGATGTTCCGCCCGCTCCTCCTCGTCCCCGCCCTCCTCTGCCTCCTCCTCGCCCTGCCCACGCGGGCCGGCGCGGAGGCCCGCGTGGGCAGGGCGAGGAGGAGGCAGAGGAGGGCGGGGA
>NZ_RAWL01000216.1:0-14384 GCF_003668885.1 Corallococcus sp. AB049A
GCGCGATGTCGCGCTCAATCTGTGCTTCCACGTACGCCACGAGCCCGCCATGCCCCATCCCCATTCCCCCTCCTCGTCCCAGCATCGCCATCCAACCACAGGGGTCTGACACTGACGCGTGAGGCCCCTTCCGGAGCCGGACGAAAAAAACCTGTCCGACTGTCGGACAGGTTTTTTGGCAACCGCCCCCGGGCGGGCGTCACGGAGAACTTTGGGGTGCAGGGGTTTGTTAACGAACGGCGGGGGACCTGCCTAGGATGCGCGCCTTCCTCGTCTTTCACGGAGCTTCGATGGTGCGCACCCGGTTCGTTGGTCTCCTGGCGTTGCTGTTCGTCGCGGTCCCCTTCGTGTCGGGGGCCCAGGATGCCGTGGCTCCGGCGGCCGTGGCCTCTGGCGACGAGGCGACGCACCAGGCGCTTCGCTCCATCAAGCAGGACATGGAGGATGCGCTCAACAAGCAGGATCTGGATCGGCTGCTGTCGCACCTGCACCCGGACGTCGTGTTCTCCACCATGAACAATGACGTTCGCGTCGGGAAGGACGCCATCCGCGCCTACTACGCCCAGATGCTGGGTGGCCCGGACAGCGTCGTGAAGAAGATCAACGCGAAGTTTGACGTGGATGCGCTCACGCGCCTGTATGGCAACTCGGGCGTCGCCTATGGCTCGTCGCTGGACCACTACATCCTCAACGATGGCACCGACCTCGTCGTCAATGGACGGTGGACCTGCACGCTGGTGAAGGAGGGCGACCGGTGGCTCATCGCCGCGTTCCACTACTCCACCAACGTGTTCGACAACCCCCTGCTCACCAAGGTGAAGAACGCGGCCCTGGGCTTCGGGGCCCTGGTCGCTGTCGCCGCGCTCGGCGCGGGGTTCTTCATTGGACGCCGGGGACGCCGGCCGGCGACGGCTTGAGCGTCAGCCGCATGGGCTGGCGCTGGCCGTAGGTGAGCGAGCGCCATAGCCACTCGGCTGGGCCGAAGCGGAAGCGCGACAGCCAGGCGCGGCTGAGTGGAATCTGGATGGCGAAGACCAACAGGGTCAGCGCCACGCAGCGTGACGGCGGCAGCTTGCCGATGAGCCCCAATCCCCAGCCGTCGTACAGCCAGAGGCTCACCACCGTCTGCATCAGGTAGTTGGTGAGCGCCATGCGCCCCACCGGCGCCAGGACGCCCAGCCACCTGCGCCAGCGCTCCTTCTGGAAGAGCAGCGCGAAGGCCGCCACGTACGCCGCGGCGAGCCCCAGGTAGCCCATCTCCTGGATGGCCGACAGCGTGAACATCCAGTGGGCCTTGGCCGGGTCCAATACCCCCGCGACCCGCAGGTGCTGCACCACCACTCCGGCGCCATTTCCCAGCACTCCCAACACCAGTCCCCAGCCCAGCAGCTTCCGGTGCACGGCGCGGTGGCGCTCCACGTCCTGGAGCAACAGGTGCCGGCCCGCGAGCAGCCCCAGCAGGAAACGGCCCAGGATGAAGATCATCCACAGCAGCCGCTTCAGCGTGGGCAGCATGTACTGGAGGAAGCTCGCGTTCGCGGCCTGCGTCGTCCACAGCGAGTCACTGGCGAGTCCCAGCAGCAACTGTTTGCGCGACTGGGCTTCCAGGGCCTCGGTGGCCTTCGAGGCTTCTGCCGCGGCCTCTGCTCCGTGCAGCAGGATGGGACCGAAGTGCAGGAGCGCCGGCACCAGCAGCGGCACCACCACCACCGACAGCGCCACCCAGGCCAGCAGCGTCCGGTCCGAACGGTCCCGGAAGAGGAGCAACGCGAAGCCCAACAGCGCGTACGTGGAGAGCACGTCTCCGGCCCACAGCGCGGTGAGGTGCACCACCCCGATGCCCAGCAGCACCAGCAGCCTCCGGGAGTACACCGGGACGACGGAGGCGCCTCGGCCCTCGGCGCGCTTCAGCTGGATGGAGAACCCCAGCCCGAAGAGGAAGGCGAAGAGCGTGACGAACTTCTGGTTCACGAAGAAGTGGTAGAGCGCGCTGACGGCTGACTCGAAGGGCGGCGCCGCCAGTGCCTGGGCCTTCTCGCGCGGCATCAGGACCCGGCCGCTGAACCAGACGAAGCTGTTCGAGACGAAGACCCCCCACAGCGCGAAGCCTCGCAGCACGTCCAGGAGCGGCAACCGCTCGGAGACATCCACCGGACGGGCGCTGGAAACGGAGTCGGACATGCGCTCAGCAGATGCCTCTGCTCGCTTCGCGTCAACGCATGCGCCGCGTCGCGCTGGGTGGCCTCACTCCTCGCGATGGGATGACGACTTCGAGTGAAGGACTCAGGAGATTCCGAGCGCCGGCACCTCACGCAGGAAGGGCATGCGACGCGGCAGCTTCCGGGCCCAGAAGGACTCCACCGACCTGTGGAAGAGGCGCAGCAGCGCGACTCCGGGCCTGCCGTCCTGGAGGGCAAGCTCCTTCGCGGAGCGGTCCAGCAGTGCTCGGGCCCGCTGGTACTCCGCGCGCACCCAGGCCCGTCCGGCCTCCGCCGCGAGCAGCGAATCGAAGTCCGCCGGATCATGCCCCTGGGCGCGCACCTCCTCCGCGATGTCCTTGGGGACGTTGAAGAGGCCCTGGGCCAGGTCCTCGCGCAGGTCGCGCATCACGGAGCACCAACCCAATGCCGCGAGCAGGGAAGGGGCGTCCTCGGCTCGCACCCGGGCGTCCGCGACGTTCAGCATCAAGCCCACGGACAGCCGGAAGGTGTTTCCGAGTTGGGCCTGAAGTGTCTCCGCGTCCCACCAGCGCCCATCGCGCACCCGTTCGCGGTCCTTGCGCATCGTGCGCACCAGCTCGAACACCTGCTCGCGGACTGTCAGCTCCGCGAGCAGTGCCCTGCCCAGTGCCACAGCGGTGTCGTGGAACTCCGTCGCGGGGCCTGGGGCTCCGGTCTCCAGCGTGCGCAGGAGAACGTCGATGGCGTCCAGCGGTTCGCCTTCAACCGGGCGGTCTCCATCCAGCACGTCATCCACCAGCTGGAGGAAACAGAAACCCGCCCGTGCTCGTCGCGCCTTACGCCAGCGTCCTATCGACTGTTGATACAGCACGAGCGCGATGAGGCCGTAGCGCGGATGCCTCCGCGCGAAGCGGTACATCTCCCGCGCGCAGAGGGCTTCCACCCGCACGGCTTCGAGGAACGACTCCCTCCGGACCCGGGGCGCCACGACTCGCCAGGTGCCCCAGGCGAGCAACGCTCCCGCGAACACGTCCACCAGGTGGTGCTCGTGGATGAGCAGCGTGGAGGCCGCGATGGCCAGCGCCCACAGCGTGAACAGGGTGCTCGCCACCGGGCCGGAGCGTTCGCGGTAGGCCAGGGCCGCCGTGCAGGCGAAGGCGACGTGGAGCGAGGGCAGGTAGTTGCGCTCCAGGTTCATCGTGTCCGCGGCCTGGAAGACGGAGGCCCAGACTCCCGTGACGGCGCGCGGGGGCCACGCCACCTCCACCGGCAACACGAGGAAGCAGAGGGCTCCCAGCACCGTCTCCGCGCACAGCGCCAGCGCGAAGGGGAGCATCTGTCTCCAGGTCCGGAAGATGAACAGGGACAACAGCAGCAGCACGTCCATGCTGACGTACACGGCGGCCCAGCCGGGCACGAACGGGATGTGCTGTTCCATGGGCAGGGCCACTCGCAGACCGCCGGGATAGAAGCCCGTCACCCAGCTTGCGCCGCCGTACACAATGAGGAAGAACAGCGCGAAGCCGAACGTCATCGCCCCGGTTCGTCTCACTTCATGCGAAGTCGGCCAAGCAAAAAAATCCATAGGCTCCATACTGAAATCATTTTTGGATGAGGGCGGCGATTTCTGAGTCATGCTTGAGAGTTGCCATGGGTAGCGCCACCCTACCTCGCCGAGATAGCCAGTTGATATCCTCAGTTTCCCAGACAAGCAAAAGCGCCGCAATGGTGAACCACAAGCGGTGTTGGTGCTAATTTTTTACGGCGCATTAAATAGGGAGGCGGTTGAAAGCGTGCAAATAATGGCTACTTTGTATTGACCTTTCGAAATGTTAGCGAAATGCGTCGACCACGGCGACCCCAGGATTCATTCAATCTCTTGGGTATTTCATGCTTCCATGAATCACGGGAAGGGCCGGTAAGCACAGCGATGCTTCGCCGTTCTAGCGGCTGGACGTGCTTTTTGTTGTCTGGGGACCAGAAAAACATATCCCAAGTCTCACAAAGACTGATGGTGACTACTGGGCCGCGGAAGCACTCTTTACAGTCAATGTGTTTTGATATTCCCTGTTTCTCGACGTACTCGTTGACGATTACTTGGTCGGGAAGTGTGTCCGCGAATCCAAGGGCGACAATTCGTTTCCCGAGCTGTTCGGCCCATGGAGGGAGAGGGCCCAACCTGTCAGCGAAGTCAACACTCTTGGCTTTGTAGTTGTAGGTCCAGCCATAATGCTGAACTCGACGCGACAAGACCGTTAGCCAAGGGGCGGAATCGACCGCTTGGATAAGCTCCAGTTCCTCTTTTTCGGAGATGAAGTTTCTCGATATTGTAAGGCCCGGTATGTCGTCCGAATTCGCATGAGGCGAGGCTGTTGCGCGCTGCAATGGCGGATCGGGAAGTCGCTCCGCGATTCCATCGCAAATAAGCCAAGACCTAAACCGCTCAATGTCGAGGTCAGTGGTTACTGATGTGTCCTGGGGGATGCGCAACCGGATTTCCCCGTCTGCAATAAGGGTGGGGGAATCCGTAGTGAGTAACCGTATAGAGCCGGTCCCCGAAACTGGAATCGACTCATCTCGAATTGTCAGGTAGCGCTGTGCTGCTGGTGGGTGAAAGCGGCACGCAAGGTCAATAGCGGCTTTTTTCGCGTCAGGCCTGTCAAGATCAGCACTTAGCCACCGACCACGGCTGGTTTCCAACCGTTCTGCCCAACGAGAGTTGTCCCAGGTTAGGTGTATTTTTCCAGAGTCGTGCTGCCACTCAGGATCGGCGTCGCTGATGTTTAGCCATGGCTCTCGGGCTGAATCAGGAGATAAGAACTGTCGTGTGCGCACGGCTAGCCGACGACGGCCTTCATGCTTACCGCGAAAGCGTTGCTCAAGGTCTTTGTATCCTTGAATGAGACCTGCGAGCGTAGCGCCAGTCCAAAAAACAACAGGTGGTATTGCCTTAAGGTCATGTGTCCAGGTGATAAAACGTTCGGGCGTGGCACGAAGAAGTACTAGTTGTAGAATCAGTCCGAGTTGGCCCAAGGGTCCTTGGGCAAGGACCATATGCTGATCGTCGTTAAGCAATGCCAGTGTGTCGGAAGTGAAAGTCTCAAGAGGTTCTCTGTTAATGCCATGCTGAAGAGCCCGGTCTTTGATGTCACTTAGCACCGAGGTCGGTCGCCAAGAGTCGCGCAGGTCCACTGCCACTAGTGTGTCAACCATACATCGCCACAATATAGCGCAGTTATCTGCCGATGAATCAGCAGCCGCCATTCGCCATGGTGGGCTATTCCACCATTCTGCACCCAAAGTCGACGCTGGCTTTCGAGCGGGGTGGAAGCTCAGTGAACTACAGAAAACACTGAGCCACGGCGCAACAGCGGGGACAGACCAAGTGGCCATTGCAACTGCGCCACGGAGTTTACTCCAGATGGGAGGCAGTTGGATGAGCTCGACTGAGATTGGATCCTCAGAAACAATGCTTGTGAAATTTAGCTGCCCAACCTGAATGGGCTGTTCTGGGGGGGCAACATTAGAGAAGCCTCGGGCAATACCCATGAGGCGGGCCGCATCAGACGAACTGGATACCAGAAAAGACACTATAGAAAACAATGGTATGGGGCCTGGCCATGCCACCTCGTGGTCCGATGGGGTTATTTTCGCGATTGGAATCTTGGTCCACCTATTCTCCCTCCACACGAGTACTTCGAGTTGTGGCAATTGTGCGGGGTCGATCCATGCAACAACTGCGATACCGTCAGTAGCGTCGTTCTTGGGACTGCCTACACCAAGCCGGATCGGCTTGGTCATGTTTGATGAAGGCCACCACTCGTCCGCAAGGAGGTTTATCCATTCGCGATGATTTAGTGTCAGCGCGAGTCGAACTAAACTCTGTCCGTTAGATGCATCTGGCACCTTTGCGAGCTTCTCTTCACCTGCAAAACTGAGCGTACCTTGGTGAGTCGTGGGATGCATTATCGAACCAGTACTGGCGGAGACGGGAGGTCCACAAGTTGCGAAGGGGTCAAGTGTGGCGGGAAGTCGATCAGAGTGAGAACGTCGCGAGCGCGCGCACACAGCATGTACAGGCGACGTTTGGCGTCTGTGTCTCGACAGGGTAGTGACCGATTCAGGTCGAGCAAAAACACTGAATTAAACTCAAGCCCGATAACGGCCTCTCCGGTGAGGATGGTTACACCTCTGTCAAGTAGATGGATCGCCTCCTCTAGGTTTTTTTCAAGATCGCTCGTATATACGTCGACCCGTTCGCCGGGAAGAACTTTTTTAAGTGCGGAGTGTATGGATAAAGCTTCCGCCTTTCGGTGAACAATCAAGCCAATGGCGTCGCCCCTGTTTTTGTAACGGGTTGCGACTCTGCGTGGGAGGTCGTCCAGTGAGTTCAGTCGAACTAGTCTTGGCACTTCTCCACTTGCTGGACGTTGAACTACAGCAGGAGGGAGCGTCATCGAGTGGTGGAAATGTTCGGCAACCGCAGCAATCTCTGGAGTGTTTCGATGGTTGTCAGGGAGCCGAAGTGGATCGCCTATCCCTGTTGCTGCGCAAATCTCCTTTAGTGAAGAGCGCTGCGTGTCTGTGCTTTGATCTTCATCTGCGAAGATGGTGAGGGTCCGTGCGCCGACTTTGTGGGCCCAGGCGAAGAAGCCGGGCGGCAGATTCTGCCCTTCGTCAATGACGAGGTGATCGAAGAGGTGTCCGGCGCCAATGCGCTCATAGTCTGCAACGATTGTTTCCCATTCATAGGTGAACGTTGAAAAGCCGGGAACATTGGTCGAGAATCGGTGTCGATAATCCCGGCTGACCAACTTGTTCATTGTTGTTGTGGCGAACGTGCTGTCGCCAAGTTGCCGTGCGAGTACCGCTAGCATGCGGTTCTTGGTGACCAGGCAAACTTTCTGTCTGTGGTCTGGACCGGCTAAAAACCTTGCTCTTAGCACGGCGAGAGTTGTCTTCCCGGAGCCAGGCGGCCCAACGATAAAGAGAGATTTGTCGACTGGGGAGTCATAAACCGTCCACTGCGCTCCGATCAGGTCGTCGACTGCGGGCAGGTTCATTTTTTCTACCTGATGTTCAATCGATGAATTGCAGGGCGAAAAAGAAGGGCGTAACGAAGATCGGCAGGGTTTTTTGTTTCTTTGAATCTGTCTATGTGGTCGACCTCAACCGTGAATCCGTGCGCTCGGAGCGCGTCTCTGAATGGTGGGAATTTCTTGTTTGGCTCAGGGCGTGCGCTGTTTGTGTAGAGAATGGCTGCTGGGCCCGGGCCAATTCGCCTTAGGGCGTCAACTATTGAGGATGCTAAATGGATTTCATCTAGTGTTGGACTGGCCAATAGGTAGGAAGCAACTACAAGTGATAAAGTTCCTCTGAGTTTTCCGAAGTCGTGGGTGGCTAGATTGTCTGAAAACCGCCAAGTTGTTTTAGGGTGGAATGCGCCGCGCTTATGCGTTTCCTTGGCGAGATGCTCTCCTAGGCTTCGCATTGCTGCTGCGCGATCTATTCCGTGGTACTCAAATGGCTGGTTTGGCCCGAAAGTCGATGCGAGGGCTAGGCCGGCTGTGAATGGACCGCATCCTAAGTCAATTAATGTGGGTGTTCCGTTGGCCTTGCCGTGTGGAAATAGTTGAGTGAAAGCATGTTCGAGTTCGTCAATGTGGCGGGGTTGATTGTATTTTGCATATAGTAGGGCGCGGTCCTCGCCTGAGAGGTGGCCGACTGGGGAGTCAAAGTCTGCTTGACCGCCGCCAATGACATCCCAGAAGATTTGATTTTTGGGCCAGCCCAGGAATGTGTTTGGGGTTTTGATTGTGCGCGGGTCGTTGTTGATTCGAGAGGTGATTTCGCTGCCAAGTAGTTCGGTGAGCCAGTACGGTCGATTAGCCATCGCCACCCCTTTGCCAATGGAGCCCAGTTGGCACAGTTGAGGCTAGTTCAGTGTCGGATGCGCACCAAGGGTTGCTCGCCTCGCCGTTGAGGGGCAGGAGTGGGACTGCCTGGCGGTGGAGCTGAATGTGATGATTCGGCTGGGTGTTAATTGACCCGAATGCTGCATTGCGCCAAGTAGCACCGCAGGTAGCTCAGTGGTGAACAGAGCATGGACATGGGCCATCCGAAGTTGGGATAATGGTGCGCGAACTCGGTCCCTATATCGGCTGGCCGTTGTCGTGCTACTGCTAACACCGCAACCTCGGGCAGAGAAGCCGCCGGGTCTGCCACGTGCGAATGATTAGCCGGCAGCGTACGTTGTCGTCTTCAGCCTCTGGAGCGCTAACTTAGATATGGGGCTCTTCGTTCTCTGATGCTCTGGCGTGGGGGCGCAGGCTAAACGACCGCGCATGAATCCCGATCGGCTCGGAGGGTAGGCAGGCGCCGGGAGCGGAGGGAAAGGGGCAGGAGCTCGCGCCGTTCGGCCTTGTGTGCGCAAGAACCGGATGAAGAAGCGAGCCCTGCCTCAGGGAAGGCAACAGCTACGCCTGCGATGTTCTGACCGCAGGCGGCTGATTCGCTGGGGAGAGAGGACAGGCTGCCCGCTCACCCTGCGGCGGTGCCTGGCGGTAGCGAAGGTGGCCAGTGGTCAGTCACGGGCACAAGCCGCGCGGCAGCTGCTGTGCGCCACGTCCACGGTGGTGTCCGCGGTCCAGTGCTTCCAGAAGTCAGGCCGAGAAGGCCTCTTGGACGGGCGTGCTCAGAATGGGCAGCGCAAAGTGGACGAGAGCGTCCGGCAGACGCTGTGCCGGGTGCTGGAAGGCACGCCGCAGCAGTCCGGCTGGCGGCGCACCACGTGGACGCGCGAGTTGCTGGTACGCGAGGTGGAGAGGCGAGGCCGGGTGCACGTCTCGCCCGCGACGATGGGGCGTGCCTTGGCCTCGGTGGGGGCGAAGAGAAGGCGTCCGCGTCCCGTGGTGCGCTGCCCCTGGCCTGCGCGCCGACGCCAGCGGCGCCTCTGGCAGCTGAAATGCCATGCGGCCTTGGCCCGGCCCGACGAGCCCGTGCTTTTCGAGGATGAGATGGACGTGCACCTCAATCCGAAAATCGGTCCGGACTGGACGCTGCCAGGGCAGCGGCGGGAAGTGGTGACGCCCGGCAACAACCAGAAGCGTTACGTGGCCGGGGCGCTGGACGCGAGCACGGCCCGGATGACCTGGGTGCAGGGGCAGAAGAAGACAAGTGCGCTCTTCATCGACCTGGTGCGCGCCGTGGATGCCGCCTACCCCGGGGCGAAGCGTCTGCACTTCATCCTCGACAATGCCGCCACCCACTCCAGCAAGAAGACGCAGAAGGCCCTGGAGGAAATGGGCGAGCGGGTGGCGCTGCACTTCCTGCCGCCGTACTGCCCGGAGGGCAACCGCATCGAGCGCGTATGGTGGGACGTGCACGCCAACGTCACTCGCAACCATCGCTGCAAGAAGATGGAGGCGCTCATGGTCGAGGTGGCCGCCTACCTCGACGCACGCAACACGCAGAAGACGGCCAGCCCCCTGCTGCGCGCCGCACCTGCTCGACGCGCAGCTTGAGACCGTTCGAGAATCATGATCCGTCGTTTAGAATTCAAACTGTGGTTCTGTCCGGGTGGAAGGGCCGGGGGCCTCGCCACATGGACAGCCAGATGCGCAGGAAGGAGGGCCGCTCGACGCCTTCATCCACGTAGCGGCCCAGGTAGAGCCAGGGCACCTGCGGGTGCCGGTGGTGTGCCCGGTGGTAGTGGTAGTTGAGGAACACCCAGCGCACCGGCGCCGCGACCTTCAAGTCCCACGCGCCTTCGCGCACGTCCAGCGGTGACCACGCGTGGTCCGCGTACTGGAGCGAGCTCCAGTTCACCGCGAACGCCGCGTAGCAGAGCGCCCAGCCCACGACCGTCAGGTCCAACGCGAAGGCGAGCCCCGCCTGCACCGCCACCATCCCCAGCACCTCCGCCCGGATGGCCGTGCCCGGTGCGTCCTCCAAGCGTCCCAGGTACGCGTCCGCGCCCGTCTGTTCTCCGTAGCGCGTGCCCGGACCTCGCAACCTGCGCAGCAGGCCCGGCGCCAACGCGAACACCAGCGCTCCCAGCGGTACGAACAGCCAGTAGACGCCGGTCAGGATGACGTACCACTGCGCATACTTGAGGACGCGGTGGTCGCCCGGGTGCAGGTAGTCGAACTGCTCGCGCGCCGTGCGGTTGTACCGGTGGTGCGTGAGGTGGAAGGCGCGCTGCAACGTGAACGACGTGGGGAAGAACGTCGCCGCCAGCCGGCCCAACCCGTCGTTGATCCGCTTCAACGGGTGCAGCACTCCGTGCGTCGCTTCGTGCAACAGCGAGAACACCGTGTTGTTCACGTAGGAGAAGACCCCGGCCGCCACCAGCCGCACCCAGAGGGCCTCCGCGTGCGACGCGGTCCACAGGCACAGCGCCCCCGCGCCCATCGCCGCGACGAGCAACAGGGCATTGAGCGCGGCGGGGATGGGCGGAGCGTCATCGGCTCGCATCGTCCCCGTCCTCGGGCAGGCCCACCGCGAAGTCGAGCAGCTGGCGCATCACCGGATCCGCCGTCGCCGTCGCGACGTTGAAACGCAGGTCCTCCAGCACGGACAGGTCGCGGCGCAGGAACGACGTGTAGAGCCACCGCGACACCTTGAGCACCAGCGCCGCCGCGCCCGGCACCCGGCCTTGCCGCGCCGCCACCGCGAGCCGCACCGACGTCCCCTCCGCCACCGGCGTCAGGCTGGCGAGCAGCAACCCCCGCGCCCGGCCCAGGTCGCTCTTCACGGACATCAGCGTGCCGCCGTGCAGCGTGAGCTCCACCCGGATGCGGTTGCCCGACAGCGCCTTCATCAACCGGTCGCTCGCGCCGGTGCCCACGACGCGCGACGTGTAGCGCAGCCGCAGGGTGTACCGGTCCGGCGTCTCGCAGCTGGGCGTGTCCCACAGCTCCCGGTGGTGCACCGTGCGCAGGTGCTCCAGGTCGAAGGAGTTCGCCGCCAGCGGCAGCCAGGGGCACTTCACCGTCACCGGAGGCCCCACGTTCCAGACGTGTTCTCCACCTTCCAGGTCGGGTGGGGGAAACAGCGCCTGGGGGCCGTTGAACACCAGCACTCCTCCGAAGCGCTCCTCCACCGGCCAGGCCCGGGGACCCGGGAGGGCGGACACGTCGCTCCTCCCGGGCGCGGCGCGGCAGCGGCCCCCTCCGTCGAAGCTCCAATGGTGCAGCGGACAGCGCAGCAGCTCGCCCTGGACTGTGCCGTGCTTGAGGTGGGCCCCCAGGTGGGGACAGTGCGCGGAGAGGGCGTGGACCCGGCCCGCCTGGCTCCGGAAGAGCACTACCTCCTGGCCACCCACCTGGACGCCCAGGGTCTGGCCCGGCCGCAGGGCCGCGGACGGAGCCACCAGGTACCAGGAACGGGGGCGCGAGGGCCCGGGGAGGCGGTCCGGAAACCTCCCGGCCAGGACGGGAACAGCCATGCCCGGACCCTACCGGACCCGGTGTCTCCAGGGCCACGGGGGGCCGGTGGAGGCTGGCTTTACGCCCGGGTTCCTGGTTAGTCAGGCGCTGGTGGAACCGGGCGCGCCGCCCCGACGGGGTGGGCCTGGGAAGGGACGTGTGACATGGCAGGCGATACGGCGGGCAGCAGTCGGGGCGGTTCGGTGCGGGGCGGCACGCTCCAGGTGGTGCAATCCCTGGCGGCGCAAGGCGAGCCGGAGCGCGCGGCGCAGCTCTACGAGGAGCTGGGCGCGGCGCAGCGCGAACGCCTGCGCAAGGAGGCCGCGCAGGGCTCGGCGAAGGAGCGCCACTGGCTGGTGGACGTGCTGCGCCGGGCTCGCGACTTCACGGGCGCGGCGCGGCTGCTGGACGGCAGCGGCGACGACGTCTCCGTCGCGGACCTGTACGCCCAGGGCGGTCAGCACGTGGCGGCCGCGGAGGCGTACCTGCGCGCGGGCGAGGTGGAGAAGGCCGCGGCGGCCTTCGAGCGGGGCGGGGCGCTGGAGCGCGCGCTGGAGGTCTACCGGGGCCTGGGGGCCCGCGAGTCCATGGCCCACTGCCTGGTCCGCCTGGGCCGCCCCTTCGAGGCCGCGGACCTCTACCACGAGCTGGGCCAGGCCCACGCGGAAGCCGAGGCCCTGGGCGGCGTGCTCGCGGAGGATCCCCGCTACGTCGAAGCCGTGCTGCGCACCTGCAAGGTGCTGGACGCTGGCGGCTTCACGCACCGGGCGCTCGCGGTGCTGGCGGACGCGCTGAGCAGCTCCGACCACCTGCGCGCGGATCCGGTCCTGGTGACGGAGAAGGCGCGGCTGTTGCGGCGCATGGGCCTGGACGTGGAGGCGGAGGCGCTGCTCGCGCGGCTGGCCGCGGGCGCGACCGTGCCGGAGGCCAGCGGCTACCGCTTCCTCAAGGCCATTCCCATCTTCGGCGAGCTGCCGCTGGAGGACATGAAGGACCTGTACCGGCTGGCGCGGCCCGTGACGGCCACGCCGGGCTCGGTGCTGCTGGAGAAGGGCTCTCCCGGCACGGGGCTGCTCGTGCTGCTGGAGGGCACGGTGGACGTCTTCTCCGGCAACGAGCCGAACGCGCGGCACCTCAACACGCTGGGGCCGGGCTCGTTCCTGGGAGAGATTTCGCTCGTGCAGGACGGGCCCGTGTCCGCGAACGTGCGCGCGAAGACGGCCGTGCGCGCGCTGCGCATCACCCGCGAGAGCTTCCAGCACTTCCTGGCCACGCACGACGCGGCCTCGCTGCACATCTACCGGCTCTTCACGCAGAGCCTCGCGGCCCGCGTGCGCGCACTGAGCGGGTGAAGACGGCTTCAGGCGGCGCAAGGCCTGAAGAGGAGGCAGGCGAGCACGGCCGGGGGCCTTTCGTTGGACCCAGGTCCATCCCCATCCTCCTGGACAACCCTCCTGCCCGGAAGGATGTCCCGATGGCTTCATTCGACGCACTGAGACAACAGGCTCGCGCGAACTGGCGCACGTGGTTGGCGTGGGTGGCCACGCCCATCGCCGCGCTCCCACTGCTGGGCGTGGGCAGCCGTCGCCGCATGGGCCTCGTCGCCGAGGTGGCCGCCGGGGCCGTGGGGCTGGGCGTCCTGTCCCTGACGTTCATGGCCCTGGGGAAGCTCCCCCGGGCGGCCGCCAGCCCGGCCGCCGGCAAGGCGTGGGAGCGGGCGCCGAAGGACTTCCCCATCTCCGGCTCGATGGTGCCGGAGGAGTTCTCCGCGTCGATGCTGTCCGGCCACTGACGCGTCAGGGCCGGCGCTCGATGCCGATGGCGATGGCGGGGCCGGTGAGGGTCTCTCCCGTGCCGTCGGAGAGCGACACGATGCCCAGGCTGGCGGAGAGCACGGTGGTGCCGGAGCCGCCGGTGCCCTTGACGAAGCTGCGCACGCCCAGCTCGCCGAAGTTCCAACCGCTCGCCGAGCCTCCGCCCGCGCCGAAGAGGGAGAGGCTGGGCGTGAGGGGCACCTGCACCTCGCCGCGCCCGGAGCCGAAGCGGAACTGGTTGTCGCGCGAGAGGATGGCGGAGCTCCACGCGAGGTGGAACCCGTCGAGCGCCCCGAGCCGCAGCACCTGCTGGAAGGTCGGCCCCGACTTGGAGTCACACACGTCCCGGGCGTTGATGGGCTCGTAGGTGATGGGGTCGTAGTCGAACAGGGTGACGCATTCCTTCTGACCGAACTGCGCGCCCACGCCGAGTCCGATTTCCAGGAAGGCGGTGGAGTACGCCGCGGCGGCGTACGCGGAGCCCGGCGTGTGGCGCAGGCCGGTGCCCAGGCCGAAGCCCACGGGCTCCAGCTGCGCGCTCAGCACCAGGGGCAGGTCCCCCGGCCGCCACGCGATGAACGCATCCAGGAGCAGACCGCCCGCGCGAGCGGAGTGGCCCGAAGCCGTCTTCGCGTCCAGCGCGAGGAAGGGCCGGGCATGGAAGCCGTAGCGCAGGCGGGGCACCTGGGGTTCGGGGAAGAAGAGGCGCGCGGTGGCGGGAGCGTCGGTGACGACGGCGGTGTCGCCCACGCGCACGTTCTCACCCCGGCCCAGCCGGGCGATGGCGGAGTCCTCGCGCGATTCGATGACCTTCAGCACCACCTCGCGGGAGTCCTGCGTGCGCACGCGGACGCGGGTGCCTTCCCCCAGGCCGGCCCGGGCGCCCCCGGAGAGCGTCACGTCGCCATTGTCCACGGCGGTGACGGTGACGCGGGTGGAGGAGGGGACGGCCGTGGGAGGCG
>NZ_RAWL01000217.1:0-14344 GCF_003668885.1 Corallococcus sp. AB049A
CCCCTGAACGCCACGCCGCCATTCATGGTCCGCTGCTCTCCTGGTACGACCGGAACAAGCGCGACCTGCCCTGGCGCCGCACGCGCGACCCGTACGCCATCTGGCTCAGCGAGGTCATGCTCCAGCAGACCCAGGTGTCCACGGTCATCCCGTACTGGGAGCGTTTCCTCGCGCGCTTTCCCACGGTGAAGGCGCTGGCCTCGGCTCCCCTGGACGACGTGCTCTCCGGGTGGAAGGGGTTGGGCTACTACTCGCGCGCGCGCAACCTGCACCGCGCGGCGCAGGAGGTGGTGGAGCGCTTTGAAGGGAAGCTCCCCGCCACCGCGGAGGAGCTGCTCACCCTGCCCGGCTTCGGCCGCTACACCGCCGGGGCCGTGGCCTCCATCGCCTTTGGTGAAGAGGCACCCATCGTGGACGGCAACGTGGCCCGCGTGCTGTCGCGCCTCTTCGAGGTGGAGGGGCTGCCCGGGGACCGCGACCGCGAGGCCACGCTCTGGGCGCTGGCCTCCGCGCTGGTGAAGGGCCCCAGGCCCGGAGACTTCAACCAGGCGCTGATGGAGCACGGCGCCACGGTGTGCCGGCCGGAGTCTCCGCTGTGCCTGCTGTGCCCCGTGCGCGACGCGTGCATCGCGTTCAAGAAGGGCCGCGTGGACGAGCTGCCGCCGGCCAAGGTGCGTGCCGCGCCCCGCAAGCTGTTCCTGGCGCTGGCCGTGTGGCCGCACGCGGGCACGCTCCTCTTCGCACGCCGCGCGGACAAGGGCCTCTTCGGCGGCCTGTGGGAGCTGCCCGCCGTGGAGGTGGAAGAGGACACGCCGGAGGCCGAGGCGACGGAGCGGCTGGCGACGACGCTGGGGGCGCCGCTCACGCTGCTGGGTTCGCTGGACAGCGTGCGCCGGCAGCTCACCCACCGCGACCTCACGCTGCGGCTGTTGCGCGTGACGGGCGGCGCGCGGCCCACGAAGTCCGCCGCGTTCCAGGAGCTGCGCTGGTGCACGCCGCAGGAGGCGGAGGCGCTGGGCATGAGCACCGCGATGCAGCGCGCACTGGACGCGGCGCTGGGGCACGGCGTGATGGGTGGTGATGCAGTGCCCGCGAAAAAAGCTCCCGGCCGCTCCGCCAGGAAGGCGACCGGCCCCTGAAGCGTCTGGCGTCTTTCAACTGGCGGACCACGCGTACGGGCTCATTCCGCTGATGGATTTTCCGAGCGGAATGGCCCGTTGGTCCCTCAACACTTCGCGACCTGGGATGTCGCTCCGGCAACCCCGTACGCCCTGGGTCTCTTCCGTGATGCAGGGGCGCGGCCGAAGCTGCAGGTCGCCTTTTCCAGGAGGAATCCCCCATGGCCCGTCAGAACGCGCAGAAGTCGCAACCGAACCCGGCCCCCAAGGCCGCGCCGGAGCGGACCGAGGACAAGAAGCCGGTGGCCACGGCGAACGCGCCCACGAGCAAGAGCGCCGCGCCCACGCAGGAGCAGATTGCCCGCCGCGCCTATGAAATCTTCCAGGCCCGGGGCGGCACGCATGGCAACCCCGAGCAGGACTGGCACCAGGCCGAACGCGAGCTGCGGCTCGGCCGTCAGTAGTCCGCCGCGCTCCGCCCCGCCCGCGCTTTTCAGTGCGCGGGCGGCAGTCCCTGGAGGGACGGACGCTCGGACTCCAGCGCCTGCTTCAGCCGGCGCTGGGCCTGCTTCAGCTCCTCCAGGATGCGCTCCGCGTCCATCACCGAGCGCATCGCCAGGCCGCACGCGGGCGTCAGCAGCACCGTGGACAGCGCGCGCGCGAAGCCGATGCCGCCCGGCAGCGCCGCCTTCAGTGACGCCTCCACGGAGTCCGACAGCTCCTCCACCGAGTACGTGGACGCCAGGTCCGTGGGGATGACGCCCAGGCTCAGCGTGGCGCCGGAGTCCAGGAAGCGCTTGAGCGCGTCCGTCTCCTCCAGCATCGCGTCCAGCGACAACCTCACGTCCAGCGAGACGAGGTCCGCCTGCGCGTCCAGCAGCACGCCCCAGTCCGTGTTGCCGCAGCAGTGGATGCCCACGAGCGCGCCTTCGCGCTGCAGCGCCACCACCAGCAGCCGCAGCTCCTGCTGCGCCAACAGGTGCTGCGGATTCATCCGCACGTAGGCGTAGAGGCCGGGCTCATCCAGGTAGAACAGGGGCGTGGTGCCCGTGCGCTTGAGGGCGCGCACCATGGCCAGCGCGCGCACCATCACCAGCCGGTACAGCGCCGCGTCCAGGCCCGGCACCGCCAGCACCGGCTCCCCCGAGGCGGTGCGCACCACGGAGCGCACCGTGAAGGGGCCGGACAGCTGCGCCTTCGCGAAGGCGAGCTTGCGGTGCTCCACCTCCCAGAGGAACGGCTTCCACGCGCGGCACGCGTCCGCCGTGGGCTCGAAGGACTCCAGGTCTCCGGAGGCGAGCGCCGCCTCCAGCCGCTTCTCGAAGGCCTCGCGCCCCGCGTTCCACGCCTCCACGTCCACCGTGCAGACGCCGTCCTCGTCGAAGCGCAGGCCCGGCAGGCCCTCCAGCGCGGCCGGAATCATCAGCTCCGAGGGGTGCCCCACCGGCAGCTGCGGCAGGAACGGGATGTCCAGGGCGAGCGCGGCTTGCAGACCCAGTTCCACCTGGGTGTGCGGCAGGCTGCCAATGCCCGTCGTGGCACACGCGGGCAGGAGCTGGACGGCGCGACGGATGGTGGGCGAAGGCATGGCGGCAATCTAACCCGTCCGGCCAGGGGCGGCCGGACCTGATGGGGGGATTGTTCCCGGAGGAGGCGGCCTGAGAGGCTTGCGGACCATGCCCAGGCTCGTCCTCATCGGCGCCGAACAGTTCCCCCATCTGAGCGACGTGCTCCACCACGAGGCCCGGCGCGCGGACGCCCCGCTCACCGACATCTCCGTCGAAGCCTGGGGCACCTCCGCCACGCCGTGGGTGGAGGTGAAGGACGGCCGGCTCCGGGCCGGGCTGCTCGGCGCGGCTCCGTCCAGCGGCGCCGGAGACGACGCGTTGGGTCCGGAGGATGTCCTCTGGTGCCTCTTCGAGAAGCCCTTCCCCCCGACGCAAAGCCCCTACCTGGACACCGAGCACGAGGCCCTGCGGGACGGCTTCCACACCTGCTGCCCGGCGCGCTCCATCAACCGGCGGGGACTGCTCGCGCCGCTGTGGACGATGGCCGTCTGGCGGCTGCTCGCCCTGCGGCTGCCCGTGCGCCAGGAGGACTCCGTCCTGCGCGCGCCCCACTTCCACCTGGGGCCCTGCCCCGAGGACGGCAGGCGCTGGAAACCCTGGCCCCGCGAGGCCGAGTTCAGCCGGGCCGAGGTGTGGTGGACGGTGCCGGCCCCCGGCGCGCTGCATCTGGCCGTGGTGATGGGCTCGCGCGTGACGCTCTGGCCGCTGGAGGCCCCTGACGGCGGCGGCGTCCGTCCACCGCCAGGGCTGGAGGCGGACCTGCTCCAGTTGGCGGCCGCGTGTGGCGCGGACGTCCTGGAGGTCCTGCTGGTGCCGTCCACGGATTCCGGGGGCGACGCGGGCTGGACCGTCCTGCAGCTGTCCGCCCTGCCGGAGGAGCTGGAGACGCTGCTCGCGCGGGAGCACCCGGAGGCCCGGGCCCAGGTGGAGCACTTCGTCCGCTCGCTGCTGCAGGGCCAGGAGGTGGCGCGATGATCCTCGTGATGGGGCCGGTGGACGAATTGGTGACGGCCTTCTTCCTGGCGCACCTGACCGCCACGCGGCGCGAGTACGTCTTCGTGGACGAGCGCCATCTGGGCACCCAGGTCCACCTGGAGCTCGACTGGAGACCGGGACCGCCCGGGGCCGGGAAGCTCACCGGCGCGGTGCGCTTCCCGACGTGGAGCGTGCCGCTGGAGCAGGTGTCCGGCATCTTCTCGCGGCTGGGCACGGGCGGCATTGAACCGCCCCAGACGCCCGGGTCGCTCGCGCAGCGCGCCCACGCGGCGGCCTTGCTGGACCTGTTCCAGGGTCCGGTGGCCAATCGCGCCACCGCGATGCTGTCCAATGGCAGCAAGCCCTGCCAGTACGCCGCCATCCTCGCCGCGGGGCTGCGCGTGCCGGACACCCTGGCGGGCGGGGCGCCAGGGCACTGGGAGCGCTTCGCCCGGGGACTGGAGGGTGACCCCGTCATCAAGTCCGTGAGCGACGAGCGCTCCCTGGTGAAGCAGGTGTCGTGGGAAGAGGCCCGCGCCGCGATGCGGCCCGGCCACCCCCTGCCCCCGCACCAGTTCCAGCAGCGCATCCCGGGCACCAACGTCCGGGCCCACGTCGTGGGCGCGCGCGAGGTGCTGGCCTGCCGTGCGGAGTCGCTCGCGCTGGACTACCGGCACCCGGACATGACCGGCCACACGGTGCGGCTGCGCGCCATGGAGCTGCCCGCCCCCGTCGCCGACGCCTGCCGCCAGCTGTCACGCGCGCTCGGGCTGGAGCTGACCGGCATCGACCTCATCGAGCCGCCCGGAGGCTCCAACTCCCCGGCCGACTGGGTGTGCCTGGAGGTCAATACCTGCCCCGGCTTCATGTGGTTCGAGCAGCACTCAGGCCTGCCCATCGCCCGGGCCCTTGCGGATCATCTTCACCCTCCGTTAAGCTCCTCTTGCTGAAAAATTCCGGTCTCGCCGGATTTTCAGCTTCAACGAGGGGGAGTCACCATGGCGAAGCACGACATCGAGCAGGGTCTCATCACGTCGCAGGACCTCCCGAAGCTGGCGGAAGCGGGGCACGTGGAGGCGCCCGCGGTGGGCCGGAACCTCCAGGAGCTGCGGCAGGCGGTGCAGGACACGCTGGTCGGGCAGTGGTCGTTGATGGGGGTCATCGACACGGGCAAGAAGGCGTCCGACCTGGGCAAGAAGGCCGCGGACGCGCTCACGGACAAGGCCAAGAAGGACGAGGACGCGGCCACCCACCGTGAGAAGGACGCGCGTGACGAGGCCCACCGGAAGATGAACGAGGACAAGGCGAAGAAGAAGGGCAAGGAGGCCAGCGCCGCGCTCGGCGCCTCCGCGAACGCCTTCGCCAGCGCGCTGTCGGACCTGCGCGCCTGACGCTCCCGCAGCACCCGGGAAGGGTGCCCAGCAGGTCCCTTCCCGGCGCCTCACCCCGCGCGCTGCCGCGTCTGCCTCCGGTCAGGTCACGGAGAAATACGTCGCGCCCGGGTGGTGGAAGACGATGGCGGACACGCTCGCCTCGGGCTCCATCATGCAGCCGTCGGTGAGCTGCACGCCGATCTCCTCCGGCTTGAGCGCGGCGAAGAGCTTCGTCTGGTCCTCCAGGCGCGGGCACGCCGGGTAGCCGAACGAGTAGCGCTTGCCGGTGTACTCCGCGCGGAAGCGCTCCAGCATCGTCATGTCCGCGCGGTCCGGGAAGCCCCACATGCTGCGCAGCTGCGTGTGCAGCAGCTCCGCGTAGCCCTCCGCGGTCTCCAGCGCCAGCGCCTGCACCGCGTGCATCTTGAGGAACTCGCCCTTCGCCTTGAACCCTTCCGACAGCTCACGGATGCCCGCGCCCGCGGTGGTGACGAACAGCGAGAGCGCGTCCACCGGCTTGCCGTTCTCCAGCGGCTTCACGTAGTCCGCCAGGCACAGGCCGTTGTCCTTGTCCTGCCGGGGGAAGTCGAAGGACGTCACCTGCTCGCCCGTGGTGCCGTCGAAGAGGAGCACGCGGTCACCGTCGCTGGCCGCCTTGAAGAACTGGAACACCGAGCGCGCGTGCATCACGCCCCCGCGAAGCAGCGTCTTCAGCTCCTCCACGGCCTCCTTCAGCGCCAGCGCCTTGCGGCCCTCTTCCGTCTTCGCGAGGTCGGCTTCCGCCGGCGTGCCCAGCGCGCGCGACGACGTGCGCAGGCCCAGGTGGCGGCCGTAGAGCATCACCGGGTTGATGAACTTCCAGATGTGATCCAACGGCGTGTTGGTGAGCACGTGCCGCGCGAAGTCCGGCGCGGGCGGCACCGTGGCCAGCACCGGCACCTCCGTGCTGCGCGAGCGGCGCACCGGGGCGGCGGGCGCGGGCCGGTCCTTCGCCTCCTGCGCCAGCTTCAGGCGGCGCGCGGCCAGGTCGTCCCGCAGCTTCGCGTGCGCGCCCGGTTCCACAATCTGCTTCGCCAGCTCCAGGCCGTTCATCGCGTCCTGCGCGTAGGCCACGGTGCCGCCGCCGTAGGCCGGGGCGATGTTGCGGTCCACGAAGTTGCGGCTGAGCGCGGCGCCGCCCACCAGGATGGGCGTCTCCACACCGGCGCGCTTCAGGTCCTCCGCGGTGGCGACCATCTGGTGCGCGCTCTTCACCAAGAGGCCCGACAGGCCCAGGATGTCCGGGCGGTGTTCCTTCACCGCCAGCACCAGCTGCTCCGGCGGGACCTTGATGCCCAGGTTCACCACCTGGAAGCCGTTGTTGGCGAGGATGATCTCCACCAGGTTCTTGCCGATGTCGTGCACGTCCCCCTTCACCGTCGCGAGGACGATCTTCCCGCGCGACGCCGCCTGGGTCTGGCTCATGTGCGGCTCCAGGTGGCTCACCGCCGCCTTCATGGACTCCGCGCTCTGGAGCACCTCCGCGACGATGAGCTCGTTGGCGCCGAAGAGGCGGCCCACCTCGTCCATGCCCTTCATCAGCGGCCCGTTGATGATGTCCAGCGGCGCCATCTCCTTCATCGCCAGGTCCAGGTCCGCCGTCAGGCCGTCGCGCGTGCCCTCGATGATGTAGCGCTGCAGCCGTTCATTCAGCGGCAGCGTGCTCACCTGGGCGCGCGCGGGCTTGCGCTCGCGGAAGTGCGCCGCGAAGGGCGTCACCGGGTCCGCGCCCCGGTTGTAGATGAGGTCCTCGGAGAGCTTGCGCTCCTCCTCCGGCAGCGACGGGTAGCGCTCCAGCTTCTCCGAGTTGACGAGCGCCATGTCCAGGCCCGCCTGCACGCAGTGGTACAGGAACACGGAGTTGAGCACCTCGCGGCCCGCGGTGGGCAGGCCGAAGGACACGTTGCTGATGCCCAGCACCGTGCGGCACTGCGGGAAGCGCTGTTTGATGAGGCGCACGCCCTCGATCGTCTCCACGCCGCTGCCGGTGTACTGCGCGTCACCGGAGGCGCAGGGGAACACCAGCGGGTCGAAGTACAGGTCCTCCGGGCGCATGCCGTACTTCTGGGTGAGCAGCTCGAAGCTGCGCTCGGCCACGGCGAGCTTGCGGTCGCGCGTGACGGCCATGCCGACCTCGTCGATGCAGCCCACCACCAGCGCCGCGCCGAAGGCCTTCGCCAGCGGGACGACCTTCTCGAAGCGCTCCTCGCCGTCCTCCAGGTTGACGGAGTTGATGATGGCCTTGCCCTGGCAGTACGTGAGCGCCATGGCGATGACCTTCTCGTCCGTCGAGTCGATCATCAGCGGCACGCGCACCTTCTTGACCACCACCTCCAGGAAGTGGCGCATGTCCTCCAGCTCGTCCCGGTCCGGGTTCGCCAGGCAGATGTCGATGACCTGCGCCGCGCGCCGCACCTGGGCGCGGGCAATCTCCGACGCGTCGTCGAACGCACCCGCGACGATGAGCTCCTTGAACTTCTTGCTGCCGATGACGTTCGTGCGCTCGCCCACGATGATGGGGCGCTGCTCGTCCGTCACCTCCAGGTAGTCCACGCCGGACAGCGACGAGCGCGGCTTGGGCGTCTCCGTGCGCGGCTTGAGCCCCTTCACCATCGCGGCGAGCGACTCGATGTGGCCCGCGTGCGTGCCGCAACAGCCGCCCACCACGTTGAGCCAGCCGTTGTCACAGAAGCGCCGGAGCGACCGGGAGATCATCTCCGGCGACTCCAGATACTGACCGTTCTCATCCGGCAGGCCCGCGTTGGGCACGCACGACACCGGGAACGGGCTCATGGAGGACAGCGAGCGGATGTGGTCCGTCATGAAGTCCGGACCCGTGGCGCAGTTGAGGCCCAGGTACAAAAGGTCCGTGTGCTCCAGCGACGTGGCCAGGCTCTCCACGGACTGGCCCGCGAGCATCGTGCCCATGGGCTCAATCGTGCCGGACACCGCCACCGGCAGCTTCCAGCCCAGCTTCTTGAAGGCCCGGTCGATGCCCAGGAGCGCCGCCTTCACGTTGCGCGTGTCCTGCGCCGTCTCCACCAGCAGGTAGTCGGAGCCGCCGATGGCCAGCCCCTCCGCCTGCACGGCGAAGTTGTCCACCAGCTCCTCGAAGGTGATGCCGCCCGTGACGCTGATGGCCTTGGTGGTGGGGCCAATGGAGCCCGCCACCCAGCGCATCCGCCCGTCCTTCGCCTCCGCGGCCTTGGCGGCGTTGAGCGCCAGGCGGGACGCGGCGATGTTGATCTCCATCGCCTTGTGGCCCAGGTCGAACTCCGCCAGCACCACCGGCGTGCCGCCGAAGCTGTCCGTCTCCGTCACGTCCGCGCCCGCGGCGAAGTACTTCGCGTGGATGCCTTCAATGACGTCCGGACGGGTGAGGACCAGGTGCTCGTTGCAGCCCTCGTACTCCGCGCCGCCGAAGTCCGCCGCGACCAGGTGATGGCCTTGCAAGAGCGTGCCCATGGCGCCATCCAGCACCAGGATGCGCTCGCGCATCGCGGCCTTCAGCGCCTCCACGCGCTGGCCGTGCTCCCCGGGCGGAAGCGGCAGGGGGTGGGCGATGTGGCTCGTCATGACGGTTTGACTCCGGTCAGCAGGAAGACGCGGAAGGGGCTGGCCCCGTCGCGCGCGTGCGTCTCGCGGGTGAACGACGTGAAACCGGCCTCGCGAAGGGCCGCTTCCAGGACTTCGGGCGCGAAGCCCAGGTGCCGGTGCCCCAACCGGTCCAGCACCCACTTCTCTTCGTGCGGCAAGAGCTCCAACACCACCAGCCGGCCGCCCGGCTTGAGCAGCCGCGCGGCCTCCGCCACCACCGCCGCCGGCGCCTCCACGTGGTGGAGGCTCTGCGAAATCACCACCAGGTCCATGCACCCGCCCTTGAGCGACAGCCGGTGCAGGTCCTCGCGCAGGAACGTGATGTTCTTCAGTTCGTCACGCGCGGCCAGGGTTCGAGCCTGGGACAGCGCGTCCTCGCTCTGGTCGATGGCCCACACGTGCCGCGCCCACCGCGCCATGGCCCGGCTGAACACCCCCGTGCCGCAGCCGAAGTCCGCCACGTCCAACGGTGGCAACAGCGACGCCAGCGCCCCCGCCCAGAGGAACCAGGACTGGCCGGGCTCCAACAGCCGCTCGTTGAGCGCCTGCCGGTCCTCCCGCGCGCGCAGCAAGTCACTGAGCCGCGCGGAGTCCCCCGCCGCGTCCTCCGCCTCGCGCGCCAGCCGGACGAGCGGCCAGCGCGAGTCATCCGACTCCAGCGCCAGCGAGTAGTACGTGAAGCCCGCCTGCCGCTCCTCGCGGATGAGCCCCAGCCCCTTCAGCTTCGACAGGTGGTGCGACACCGAGGACTGCGCCACCCCCACCAGCGACACGAGTTCCGTGACGTTCAGCGGCGCCTGGGCCACCAAGCGCAGGATGCGCAGCCGCGTCGTGTCACCCAGGACACGGAAGGATTGGGAGAGGACGTCCATATCGAGCCATCAACATATATCGATACCCTGACACGGCCACAATGGCCCCGGCAACGCATTGCGTTGCCTTGGGTCGTACCCATCCCGTAAAAATCCGCCATGGCTCCCTCCTCGACGTTGCACTCCCTGCTCGAAGGCAAGCGGTTTGGACTGGTCCTCTCCGCCGGCTACTTCGGGTTCTACGGCCATGCGGGTTTCCTCAAGGGGCTGCACGCCTCCGGGCTGAAGCCCCACGCGTACGCGGGCACGTCCGCGGGCGGGATGGTGGCGGCGTACGCGGCGGCGGGCATGCCGCTGCCGGCATTGGAGGAGCTGGTGCTGAGCCAGACGCGCGCCAACTTCTGGGACCCGGACCCCCTGGGCGCGGTGCTGAACGTGGCGTCGCAGGGGCACGGCTTCACGGGCCTGCTCAAGGGCGAGCGCTTCCGGCGCCTGCTGGAGTCCACGCTGCCGGTGTCCACCTTCGAGGACCTGCCGCACCCGCTCTTGCTCACCGCCGCGAACCTCACCCACGGCACGCACCAGGTGTTCACCACGGGGGAGCTGGCCCCGCGCGTCCACGCCACCTGCGCGTACCCGGGCCTCTTCCGCGCCGTGCCCCTGGACGGCCAGCTGTTCTGGGACGGCGGCCTGGTGGACAAGGCGCCCGCGCTGTCGCTCCAGGAGAGCGCCATTGGCAAGGACCTGGACGCCATCCTCGTGCACTTCCTGCCCAGCCGGACGCGCAAGGTGGTGGGCGGCCCCATGGCCTATCCCCAGGGCCTGGCGGCCGGCTCCGCCGCGCTGAGGCGCGACCACTTCCGGCTCCAGCTCACCGTGCTCCAGACGCGCAACGTGCCCGTCTACGTCGTCGTCTCCAACCTGCCCCCGGTGTCACCCGCCACGCTGGAGCGCGGCTTCGACGCGCTGGATCAGGCCCGGCTGTCCGCCGAGCGCGCCCTGGCCCGGCCCCCGGTGCCCTTCGAAGGAACCACCTGAAGCGCCTTCACACGCCCGCCCGGTTCAACAGGAGCTGAATAAACCAACAGGATAGAAATAGCAGAATAGCCAGATTTGAATGACAGACCGGCGTGGCATGGTGGGGATGCTGTCCATCCCGGAGGAAGTCCATGCTGAAGTCGACGCTGTCCCCGCTCCGCCTGCGTGGCGCGGTCATGGCTGTGTCCCTGCTGGCGTTGGCCCCCGCTGCTGGCGCCGCCCCCTCGCTGACGCCGCGCACGCTGCTGGCGAAGCCCACGGGGCGGGAGCTGCCCGCGGGGACGTTCGTGGAGCGGCTGGTGGTGAAGTTCCACGAGGGCAGCCACGTGCGCCTGCGCGACAACGCGCTGCGCGCCCTCGCCTCTGAACGCAGCGCGGGTGAGCGGGAGCTGTTGTCCGGCCTGCGCCTGGACTCCGCGCGCGTGGAGGCGGACCTGGCGGAGGTGGTGGCGCTGCTGGACCGCGCGCCGCGCATCGGGGCGCTGGACCGGGTGTTCCAGGCGGAAGAAGCCGCGCTGGACGCGAGCAAGCTGTCCGGTGAGAAGACGAGCGGCGAGCAGCTGGCGGACCTGAACCTGTACTTCGAAGTTCCGCTCTTGCCCGGCACCACCGCGGACACCGTGGCGGACCTGGTGGCGGCGCTCAACCGCGTGGCCAGCGTGGAGACGGCCTATGCGGCGCCGCCTCCGGAGCCGGCGATGGTGAACTTCGCGATGGAGGCGGGGCTGCGCGCGCTCCTGTCCGCGGCGGACCTGCCGCCCACCACGCCGGCGTACCAGTCCGCGCAGGGCTACCTGGGCGCTGCGCCCGCCGGCATCAACGCGACCTACGCGTGGACGCAGACGGGCGGCCGGGGCACCAACGTGAAGATCGTGGACATCGAGGGTGGCTGGCGCACCACGCACGAGGACTTCCCCTCGTTCTTCCGCGTGGGCGGCACGCAGTACAACGACCTGGGCTGGCGCAACCACGGCACCGCGGTGCTGGGTGAAATCGTGGGCGCGAACAACAGCTACGGCGTGACGGGCATCGCCAGCGCGGCCACGCCGGGCGTGGAGGCCATTGGCGCGCAGAGCACCGCGAGCGCCATCACCAACGCGGCGGCGGCGGTGGGCGCGGGCGGCGTCATCCTCATCGAGCTGCACGCGGGCGGCCCGGCGGACGGCACGGCCTGCACGTGCAACACGTCCCAGTGCAACTACATCGCGATGGAGTACTGGCAGGACAACTACGACGCCATCCGCAACGCCACAGCCAACGGCGTCGTCGTGGTGGAGGCGGCGGGCAACGGCAGCGCGAACCTGGACGCGGCGGCCTACGGCGGCCGGTTCAACCCGGCCACGCGCGACTCGGGCGCCATCCTGGTGGGCGCCAGCACCTCCACCACGCGCGTGCCCATGTGCTGGACCAACTTCGGCCAGCGCGTGAACGTGCACGCCTGGGGTGAGAAGGTCGTCACCACCGGCTACGGCGACCGCTTCGGCAGCGGCTACGGCGAGGACCAGTACTACACGTCCACCTTCAGCGGCACCTCCAGCGCGTCGCCCATCGTCGTGGGCGCCGCCGTCAGCGCCCAGGGCGTGGCGAAGGCCAACGGCCGGCTGCTGACGTCCGTGCAGATGCGCGGCCTGCTGCGCAACAACGGCACGGCGCAGGCGGCGGACTCGCGGCAGATTGGCCCGCTGCCGGACCTGGCCAAGGCCCTGCCCAAGGTCATCTCCGGCAACTACTGACCTGACCTCCAAGGCCGCGTGACCTCCACACGCGGCCACGCGGCCCTCCGTGCCTTCGGGTACGGAGGGCCGTTGTTTTTCTCAGCGCCCGCTGTAGCGGCGGTGGTCCACCATCAGGCAGCGGTCCTGCACCACGCGGATGCCGGCGGCGGCCAGCCGCTTCGCCGCGGCGTCGTTGCGGATGCCGGACTGGAACCACACCGCCTTGGGCTTCTTCGCGATGATGTCGTCCACGTGCTGATCAATGTCGCCGGGCCGGCGGAACACGTCCACCAGGTCGATGTCGCCCGGGATGTCCACGAGCTTCCGGTACACGGGCTTGCCCAGGATCACCTTCGCGTCCGGGTAGTAGACGGGCACCGGCACCACGTCCACGCCCGCCTTCGCCAGGTACTCCGGCACGTAGTACGCGGGCTGCGCGGAGTGGTCCTCCGTCTTGATGCCCAGCACCGCCACCCTCTTCGCTTCCTGCACCACGTGCTTCACACCGGCTTCGGTCTCGATGAGGTACTCGTCGTGGCTCATGGCCCTTCCTCCTGGAGCGCTTCCGCCTGGGACTCGGTGGTGAGCGTGAGCGTCGTGCCCGCCTCCACCGCCTTCACCTTCAGCAGGCGGCGCACCGGGATGAACCGGGCCCACGTCACCACCTGCTCGCCTTCACACGTCAGGCCCTTCGCGAGTTCCGGCGAACCGGCCTCCGCCCACGCGGCGCGCAGCTCCGCCGGGGCCTTGGGGGGCAGCGCGTCCAGGCACTGGAGCGTCATCACCACCGCGTCGCCAAACGCCGTGAGCCGCGTCCCCTGCACCGTGCGCTCCAGGATGAAGGCGCGCTCCTGGCCGTTCACGTCCACGGAGTCCACGGCCCAGGTGCGCTGGCCCTCCACCAGGTTGCGCTGGAGCAGCCCCGCGTACTTCGCCTCCCACTCGCGGCGCGTGCGGATCTCCAGCGCCTCCGGGGAGAAGAAGCGCTCGACTTCCGGAAGGCCCGGAACGCCGGTGGCCTCGGGCGCCACCTGCCGCAGCGCCTCCTGCGCGGCCTCCGCGCCCACCAGCTTCACGAAGGTGCCGTCCGCGGCCAGCTGCAGGCGCAGCGTGAAGCGCTCCAGCACGGCGCCGGACAGCGACGGGACGTCCTGCCCGTCATGCGCCTGGCGCGGGGTGCGCACGGACTGGGTCACGCGCCAGCCGCCGTCGGACGGGGTGAAGCGCGTCTCCGTGGTGAAGGCCGCCTCGTCGCGCACCTCGCGCTGGCCCTCGCGCTGGAGGGTGCGGGTGGCGCGCACGGATTCGGTGAGCAGGCGGTCCACGGGGGGTTTGAAGTCCAGACGCACCGGCGGCGGCAGCCCCGGCGCGGGGTTGAGCGGCGGATACCGGGACGTGCACCCGGTGCCCAGGGACAGCAGCAGACAGCTCCACAGAAGGCCCGTACGCATGCGCTCGCGAACGCTGGCAGAAAGCCAGGGCGCCCGCGAGCGTCTTGCAACGTCCTTCTGTGGAGTGTCGGCGCGAGGGCGACACTACGGGTGGCGCGTCTCGCCCTCGGAGGCACCCTCGATGCGGTCGCGGCCGATGTTGCGCCGGTCGCGGTCCACGCCGTCGTCGTCCTTCAGACCATTCATGGCGAAGCGGCGCTCGGCCTCCGCCAGGTCGCGCAGCACGTGCTCACGCAGCATGTACTCGGTCTGTGGCAGGGACTTGAGGATGTTGATGATGTCGACCGGGGCCTCGTTGTCCGCGGCGGCCTCGACGAGTTCCTCGCGCGTCGCCGGGTACTCCACCCCATCCAGGTGCGGGGTGATGGAGCGCGAGGGATCCTCCGCCTTTCCGTAAGCCATCGTGTCTTCCACCTTTCTTGCGCCCGGAGCTTCCAGTGCCCGGGCGGCCATCCACGCCTCAACGTGGGGATGACGCCCGCTCCGGGCCACCCTGCTCATCCGCCACCTCCTCTGACGCCGGGCAGGCAGGGGACCGGCCGTCCTGCCCGGGACGGCTTCGGGTTAGAGTCCCCCCGCGCCAACGCCCGCCGGAGTGTCTTTCGCCCGATGTCCGCCGCCTCCCTGCTCGCCGCCTGGCTCACGCTCGCCAGCCCCC
>NZ_RAWL01000218.1:0-14337 GCF_003668885.1 Corallococcus sp. AB049A
GGTGGGACCAGCCTGGTGGACGTGCTGGACCGCCTGATGGACAGGGGGTTGCGCTTCGACACATCCGCCCTGGAGGCCCTGGGTCGCGCCACTCCCCGGGAGGGAGAGTCGCGCATCGTGGTGGCATTTTCGGAGGTTCGCACCGCAGACTCGCAGGAGCGCGGCCGTTCACCGCGTCCCTCTTCACCCGGAGCGTAAGGTCGTGGCGTCCCCAGCCCCGCTGCCCCCCGCCGAAGCCGACCCCGGGGCGCGCCTCGTGCTCGCCGAGCACCTGCTTGCCTGCGAATCCGCCGTCGCCTGTGCGCGAGCGGTCGTGGAGTGGCTCGCGCGCAGGCATGGCGCGCCGGCCGCCTGTATCGGGCCAGGGGATGGCGCGGGTGCCTCCGCGTGTCTGGCCAGCGAGGCGCTGTCGGGCGCGCAGCAGGCCGCGCTGGCCCGGGCGTGGGATGCGCCGGGCTCGTCGCTGGCGGCCTTCCGCCACCGGCCCGGGGCGCGGTGGCTGGCGGCGGACGCGGTGGAGGGCGCGGTGATTCCGGGCGGGTTCCTGGCGGTGCCGCTGGGGCGCTCCGGGGCGCCCGCGGCCGCGCTGCTGGTGGTGGGGCTGCCCGGCCCGGCCGTGCCGGAGGACGTGGCGTGGGTGGCGTCTTGCGCGGGGCCGCTCCTGGCCCGGCAGCTGGCGTCGGACGCGCGGGCGCCGCGCCGGCCGGAGCCGGACCGGCTGCTGAAGCGGGTCATCAACGCGGTGTCGGATCCAGTGCTGCTCACGGACACGGAGGGCACGCTGTTGTTCGCCAACGCCCGCGCGGAGGCCCTGCTGGTGGCGGGTCCGGACGCGGGCCCTGGCCGCACGCGCGCGGTGGAGCTCAACCAGCGGCTGTTCCGGGAGACGCTCGCGCAAGGGGGCACCTCCGTGCACCGGCACGAGGTGCCGCTGGTGGATCCGCTGGAGGGCATGGACCTGCTCTTCGAGCTGGTCACCACGCCGGTGCTGGCGCCGGACGGCCCGTCCGTGGTGGTGAGCGTGCTCAGGAACCTCACCGACCTGGGCCGCGCCACGCAGGCCCTGGGAGAGAGCTACCGGCGGCTGCGCGCCACGGAGCGCGAGGCCCGCAGCGAGCGCCACCGCCTGGACCGGGTGCTGGATTCAGTAGCGGACCCCATCATCCTGACCGACCCCGCGGGCGGCATGGTGATGATGAACGACCCGGCCGAGCGCCTCTTCGCGTGGCCCCACGAGCACGGCGCCACGGGCGGGAGCGCGCCGGACGAAGCCACCCTGCGCCGGGTGCGCGCCAACGACGCCCTCTTCGCGTCCTTCCTGGCGAACCTGCTGGGGCCGGAGAACGCGGGCGTGTCGCGCTGGAAGAGCCAGCTGACCCTGGACGACCCGTCCACCGCCGCGCCCGTGCCCATGGAGGCCATGGCCAACAAGGTGCTGGGCGACGGGGGCGAGCTGACGGGCATCGTCACCGTCTTCCACGACCGCACGGAGGTGCTGGAGCGGGCGCGGCTCCTGGAGCGCGTGAAGGAGGTCTCCAGCGAACTGGAGGCGCGCGTGCAGTCCGCCACCGCGGAGCTGGCGGAGCAGAACGAGAAGCTGCGCCGGCAGGCCATCCAGCTGGAGCAGGCGAGCGCGGCCAAGTCGCAGTTCCTGGCCAACATGTCGCATGAGTTCCGCACGCCGCTCAACGCCATCCTCGGCTACACGAACATGCTGTTGCAGGGCGTGTCCGGGGAGATGACGCCGCCGCAGCGCCGCAACCTCACGCGCATCGACTCCAACGGGCGGCACCTGTTGGAGGTCATCAATGAAATCCTGGACATCACCCGCATCGAGGCGGGGCGGATGCCCCTGCACCTGTCGGACTTCGGCATCCCGGAGCTGTTGCAGGAGGTGATGGCGGAGATGGACCCCATCATCGCGCGCAGCAAGCTGACGGTGGAGACGCAGCTGGCCGAGGACCTGCCGGGCGTGTGGAGCGACCGACAGAAGGTGAAGCAGATCGTCCTCAACCTGTTGTCCAACGCGCTGAAGTTCACGCACGAGGGCGGCGTTCACGTGACGGCGGGGTATCAGAACGCCACCGGCACCGTGGCCATCTCGGTGAAGGACACGGGCATCGGAATCGACGAGTCGAACCAGGAGAAGATCTTCGAGGACTTTCAGCAGGTGGACAGCTCCCCGACGCGGGCCTATGGGGGAACGGGCCTGGGTCTGTCCATCTGCCGGCGCCTGGCCGCGATGCTGGGGGGACGCGTCTCCCTCCAGAGCGCTCCGGGCCAGGGCTCGACCTTCACCCTGCACTTTCCCAGACGTGCGAGACGGACATGACGAACACCCCGGAAAAACAAAAGCCGCTCGTGCTGGTGGTGGACGACTACCAGGATGCCCGGGAGATGTACGCGGAGTACCTGGAGTTCTCCGGCTTCCGCGTGGCGGAGGCGAAGAACGGTCAGGAGGCGTTGGACAAGGCCTTCGAGCTGGTGCCGGACGTCATCCTGATGGACCTGTCCCTGCCGGTGATGGACGGCTGGGAGGCGACGCGCCGGCTGAAGGGCGACGCGCGCACGAAGGCCATCCCGGTGGTGGCGCTCACGGGGCATGCCCTGAAGGGCCACTCGGAGGACGCGAACGAGGCCGGGTGTGACGCGTACGTCACCAAGCCGTGCCTGCCGGACGCGCTGGTGGACCAGGTGAAGAAGATGATTGCCCGGCGCGAGGCTGCGGCCGCGCGCTGAAAGAAGCCGTCACGTCAGGGAGGGGGCACGTCATGACGACGAAGACCCAGGCGGAGTCCTCGCGCGAGGGGCCGGCGCACTACCTCTACGGCGTCGTGCGCGAGGACGGCGGATGGACGCTGGAGCTCGCGGGGCTGGGCGAGTCCCCGGTGCGCCTGGTGCGCGAGGGCGGGCTCGCGGCGCTGGTGTCCGAGGTGACGGGCCCCCGGGTGGTGCCCACGCGGGCGCACCTGTTGACACACCAGCGCGTCACCGAAGCGGTGGTGCGCGAGCACACGCTGGTGCCGGTGGCCTTCGGGACGGTGTTGCCGTCGGAGGCTCGCGTGCGGGAGCTGCTGCGCGTGGCGCGGGCGCCGCTGAGCCGGGCCCTGTCGGAGCTGGAGGGACGGGTGGAGCTGGGGCTGAAGGTGTACTGCCACGGCGACGCGCTGACCCGCAGGTTGATGGACGCGCGGCCGGAGCTGGCGCGCGGCCCGGCCGAACTGGAAGAGGACCACGAGTCGCGGCTGGAGGCGGCGCTGCGCGACCGCACCTCCAAGGACCTGGACGGGCTGAGGGCGGGCCTGCGGCCGCTGGCGGAAGCCACGCACGAGGCGCCGCCGCTGGGTGAGCGGATGATGTTCAACGCGGCGTACCTGGTGGACCGCACGCGGGTGGCCGCGTTCGAGGCGCGGGTGCTGTCGCTGGTGGCGCGGCTGGACGCGTACACGTTCCGGTTCACGGGGCCGTGGCCGGCGTACAGCTTCGTGGACGTGCGGCTGGACGTGGAGCTCAGCGCGGCGAGGTGAGCTTCACGGCGTCCTCGGCCAGGAGCTCCAGGCCGCCGCCCATGCGGGCCCAGCCGGGGGTGAACTCCGTGCGCGCGTACCACGAGCCGTCCGGCGTCTTCGCCATGGAGAGCTCGCCCACGGCCTTGCCGCCGCGCTGGTACTCCACGCGGAAGGCGGGCGTGGGAGCGGGGCCTGGAGGGGCTTCGCCCCGGCCCAGGAGCTCCACGGGGGTGAGGCGCCACAGGCGGTCATGCCAGTTGCGGGCGAAGTCGTCCGGAGTGCCGGGGGCATTCTCGGGCGACAGCTGCACGGCGCCCGGGGGCTTGCCGCTGGCGGCGAAGGCGCGGGACGTGGTGCCGGTGGTGATGACGACGCGGTCGAAGCCGTCCACGTCGAAGGTGTGCAGGCGCCGGTCCACGAGCCGGCTGGCCGCGGCCTCCAGGTCCGTCAGCAGCGCGGGGCCCAGCAGGAAGACGTGCCCGTCGGAGGTGCGCTGGAGGTAGGGAGGGCCCCAGCCCGAGGCAGGCGTGGCGACGCGGAACGTGCGAGGCGTTCCATCGAGCGTGAGCGTCAGGCCGCGCTCCGTTTTCGCGAGGCCGATTTCATCCAGCTTCTTGTCGTCCAGAACGCCCAGGTCCCGCTGCGCGCGCAGCGGAGCCAGGCGGGAGAACAGCTTCAGCGCCACGTCGTTGCCGCGCAGCTCGCGGGGCGGAGGCACGGGGGTGGGGCTCGCGGGTGTCCCCGCGTCGGTATCCGTGGTGACGATGGAACCCCCATCCGCCACGCCGCCATCCGTCGCTCCAGCCCCGGCTCCCGGCTTCACGGGCTTGCTGCCCAGGCGGACCCAGAGGGTGTCGCGGTCCTGGGGGTCGCGCAGCAGCTCCACGAAGCGCGTCTCCTCGTCGTACCGGATGCGGTCGAGCGAGCTCGCCTGCCCCTCCTCCACCGTCACCTCGCCCGGCGCGCGCGAGGGCTCGCGCTGCCACACGAAGAACGCGGCCACCAGGGCCACCCCCGCCAGCACGCCCTGCACCGCCACGTCGCGCGCCTTCATCGCGCACCTCCCGCCACCGCGGTGCTCCGGGGCGCTCGACGCCCGCGCCGCCGCGTCACGAAGAAGCCCACCGCCAGCACCGCCACCGGCATGCCGAAGACCGTCGCGTAGAACCACACGACGTCCTGCGAGCGCGTGTGCTGCAACGGCACGTCCTCCTCGCTCTCCGTCACGCCGGACAGCGCCTCCTCACCGGAGAGCCAGCGCAGCGTGTCCACCGCGAGATACGCATTGCCCACGTTGCCCAGGATGCCGTCCCCCAGCGCGTCCGCGTCCGCCATCACCACCGCGCGCGACGCGGGCTTCCCCTCCCCCGCTGACTTCTCCACCGCCACCACCAGCGGCCACGCCTTCGTGACGTCTCCCGGCTCCCGCTCGAAGTCGCCGTTGCGGTCCGCGAACGTCTCGCCGTGCGCGCGCACGCTCGTGTCCAGCAGCACGCCCGGCACCGGCGGCGTCAGCGGCTCCAGCGCCGTCGCGCCCAGGAACGCCACCGCGCCCTGCGAACCCAGCGCGGACAGCGACGTCACCGACGGATGCGAGGAGAAGCTCGCCGTGCCCAGGTTGCCCCGGTCGCTCTGCTGCCGCGTGGTGCGGAAGAACACCCGGTCGTTCGCCAGCGGGATGCGCAGCGACTTGAGCCCCATGGACTGAAGCAGCGGTTCCAGTGCCGCGCCATCCGGCTCCAAGGCAATCCACAGCCGCCCGCCCCGCTCCCAGTACTCGCGCAGCGCTGCGGTCTCCTCCGGAAGCAGCTCACGCGTGGGCCCCACCACCGCCACCATCGCCGCGTCGCCCGGCACCGCCGAACCCAATCCCTCCGCCACCGTGAGCGTGCGCACGTCCACGTTCTGCGAGCGCAGCAACTCCTTGAACTGCGCCACCGACGGCCGGGCCGCCTCCCCCGGCACGGGCCGCGTGTCCGCGCGCTCCCCATGGCCTCCCGTGAGGTAGACGATGCGACGGGGCTTCGCCACCGCCAGCATCCGCCGCTGCACCTCCGCGTCCAGCCGCTGGAGCTGTCCCCGTGCACGCTCCGGATCCAGGCCCAGGGAGAGGATCTCCTTGCGGTCCCCTCGCGCCAGCACCACGGAGCCGTTGCTGCTGACGCCCAGCGCCTTGCCACGCGCGGGCTCCACCGCCTGGTCCAGCGCCTCGACGCTCAGCTGCGGGCTCTCCGGCTCCAGGTCGCGGAAGTACTGCCGCACCGCCTCGCCGACCTCGTTCGCGGGAGGGAAGAAGAGCGTCACCTGCAGGGGCTCGTTGAGGCCGCGCACCAGCTTGCGCGTGGCCTCCCCCGGCTTCGCGGTCCGGAAGTACGACAGGTCCCACGTCGCGTCCGCCGCCGTGGCCACGTACGTCGCCGCGAACGCGAACACGACGACGAACGCCACGCCCAGGCCGGAGAACAGCGCGCTCTTCACCCGGCCCGTCTCCGGCACCGGCGCCCGAGCCATCGCCACGAGCGCGGCCTCCACCATCGCCAGCGGCACCAGCGCGCACAGGAGCAGCGCGGGGAACAGCACCGCCAGCACGCCCGACAGCTTCGGCGCGGAGCGGGACAGCGGCTCACCGAACAGCGCCGTCCCCACGCCCCCCTTCACGAAGTAGAGCACCAGCGCGGTCAGCCCCACGACGTACAGCGTGAGCACCCACCGCTCCAGCGCGCGCCGCTCCGGAGGCGCTGCAATCATCCGCACCGCGCGCCACGCCGTCGCGGCCACCACTCCGGCCGTGCCCAGCGCCGCCAGCGCCACGCGGCCGGAGCCCACGCCCAGCACGCGCTCCGCGAGGAACACGGCGACGAGCCCCGCGACGAACGCGCCCGTCGCGGCCAGCCCCGTCCCGAAAGCAGCCGGCGAGCTCATCGCCACCTCCGCGCTTCCAGCACCCGTGTGGCCGCGAACAGCGCCACGTAGGTGACGACCAGATAGTAGACGACGTCCCGCACGTGGATGAGCCCTGCCTGGAACGGAGGGAAGTGCTGGTTCCACAGCGACATGGCGCTGAAGACGTCCGACAGCGGCTGCTCGGTGATGCGCGCCAGCAGCCAGCACAGGATGAGCGCCACCAGCATCACCGCGGAGAAGATGGCCGCGAGCAGCTGGTTCTTCGCGAGCGCCGACCCGAACGTGCCCACCGCCAGCGAAGCACTCCCCAACAGGAGCAACCCCAGGTAGCCCGCCGCCACGTGCCCGAAGGACACCTTGCCGTTCACCAGCACCAGCAGCGGCATGTAGAGCGTGAGCAGCAGGTACAGCGCCAGGAACGCGAGCCCCGCCAGGAACTTGCCCAGCACGATGTCCCGGTCGCGCACCGGCGACGCGTACAGCAGCGGCAGCGTGCCCGTCTGGCGCTCCTCCGCGAGCAGCCGCATGGACACCAGGATGGCCGCCACGATGGTGAAGCCGCTGGAGTAGTAGAAGAAGCCGGACAGCACCTCCGCGGAGCGCTTGCTCGCGCCGCCCAGGGCATAGGCGTTGAAGAACAGCCCGTTCACCGCGAGGATGATGGCCAGGATGACGTAGCCGCTGAGCGTGCGCAGGTAGCCGGCCAGCTCGCGGCGCGCAATCAGGAGCGCCTTCACGCCTTCACCTCCTGCCCGTGCGTCAGGCGCAGGAACAGCGCCTCCAGCTGTCCCTCGTTCGCGTCCAATCGCAACAACTCCAGTCCCGCGCCCACCACCGCTCGCGCCACCTGGGGCCGCAAATCCGGCGCCGCCGCGATCTTCATGGAGAGCACGCCCCGCTCCCCTTCCCGCGTCTCCACCGCGCCAAAGCCCTGGAGCGCTTCGAGCGCCCGCGCCCGGTCGCCCCGCACCTCCAGCACGATGGACGGTCCGCCCAGGCTCCGCGACAGCTCCTCTTCACTGCCCTGCGCCAGCAGCGTGCCCTTGTGGATGATGAGCAGCCGGTCGCACGTCTGCGAAATCTCCGGGAGGATGTGGCTGGACACGAGCACCGTGTGCGCGCCCTTGAGCCCGCGGATGACATCGCGCATCTCCACGATTTGAAGCGGATCCAGTCCGCTGGTCGGCTCGTCGAGGATGAGCAGCGCGGGCTTGTGCACCAGCGCCTGCGCCAGCCCCACGCGCTGGCGGTAGCCGTGGCTCAGCGTGGAGATGACCTCGCCGTGCACGTCGCGCAGGCCGGTCTTCTCCTCGGCCTCGCCCACGTGGGACGCGGTGGCCTTCGCGGGCACGTCGCGCAGGCGGGCGACGTAGGCCAGGTACTCGCCCACCGTCATCTCCTCGTAGACGGGAGGCACGTCCGGCAGGTAGCCGATGCGCTGGCGCACCTCGTGGGACTGGCTCACCACGTCGTGCCCGTCGATGACGACGCGGCCCGAGGTGGGCAGCAGCACGCACCCGAGAATCTTGAGCGTCGTCGACTTGCCCGCGCCGTTGAGGCCCAGGAAGCCGATGACCTCGCCCTGGCCGATGGTGAAGGCCAGGTCCCGGATGGCCGCGTGCTCGCCGTAGAACTTCGTCAGCCCTTCGACCTGGATCATCAGGACTCCTCGAAGCGAGGGGAAGCGGCGCACTTCTGTCGCCCCGCCCGAGGAGTGTCAAGCACCGGCCTCACCCGTGGCGGTATTCCGCGCCGTCGGTGGTCCGGCCCAGGGTGAAGCGCAGCGCCTCCTCCAGGCCGGGCAGGAGGAAGGAGAAGCCGTTCGCCTGGGCGACGGTGGGCAGCGCGTGGGTGCTGGACAGCAGGGTCTCCTCGCCCATCTGACCGAACACGGTCTTCACCACGGCGGCGGGCAGCGGGAACACCGCCGGGCGGTGCAGCACCTTGCCCAGCACCTTCGCCAGCTCCCCCTGGCGCACGGCGTTGGGGGACACGGCGTTGACTGGGCCCTGGATGGACGGCGTGAAGATGGCGAACTGGATGAGCCCCAGCACGTCCTCCAGCGACACCCAGCTCATCCACTGGCGTCCGGAGGCCACGGGCCCGCCGCCGCCCGCCTGGGTCGCGAGCGCCAGCTTCGCGAGCGCCCCGCCCCGCGCGTCCAGCACCACGCCGATACGCAGGTGAACCACGCGGATGCCTGCGTCCTGCGCGGCCCTGGTGGACGCCTCCCACTGGCGCGTGACGTCCGCGAGGAAGCCGTCGCCGGAGGAGGACGTCTCGGTGATCTCCTCCTCGCCCCGGTTGCCGTAGTAGCCGACGGCGGACGCGCAGATGAGCACGCGCGGCTTGCGAGTGTTCCGGGCCAGCGTCTCACACAGGAGGCGGGTGCTCTCCGTGCGGCTCTTGAGGATCTCCCGCTTGCGCTCCTCGGTCCACCGGCCCTCGCCCACGTTGGAGCCGGACAGGTGCACCACGGCGTCCACGCCCTCCAGGCCCGCCGCGTCCACGGTGCCCTTGTCGGGCGCCCAGGCGATGTCACCTCGGGCGGGGTTCGCGCGGCCACGCACCAGCCGCTTCACGCGGTGGCCGCCGGTGGTGAGGAACGACGCCAGCGCCGAGCCCAGCATGCCGGACGCGCCGCCAATGGCCACGGTGAGCGGGCCCTGGGAGGCGAACCGGGCATGGCGGCGCAGGTCCGCGCGGGTGAGCGAGTGGCGGTACGCGAACATGCGCTCCAGCCGCTTGCGCGCGTAGCCCGCACCGAAGGTGTCCCCGAGCGTACCCACGGGCAGCTCGTACTGGATGGAGTCCTCCAGCAGGGAGGCCTGGGGCCCCGAGGGCTGCATGCGGTGGTCGTGGATCCACTTCGCGAAGGGGCCCTCGCGCTGGGTGTCCTGGAACGACGAGCCCTCCACGTACGCGGTGTGCTCGGCGACCATGGTTTGAGGGATGGGGCCCAGGTGGAGCTTCACGACGACGCGGGCGCCGGGGCGGATGCCGTCACCGGAGCGGTCGACGACCTCGGCGGTCTCCCAGGGGGGCGACAGGCGTTCGAAGGCCCCCTCGCGGGTGTGCCAGGTGAAGAGGTCGGCGGCGGGGACAGGCATCTGGCTGCGCGCATCGAAAACGTGCGACTTGCCCATGGTTTCTCCAGGGGAGACAGTGCGACCCGAGCATGCTTACTCCCGACCTCCTCGACCGTGCAGTCGAATTGCTGCGACGCGGCGGTGTCATCGCCCTGCCAACAGAGACGGTCTACGGACTGGCCGCCAACGCCGAGGACGAGCTGGCCGTGCGCCGCGTCTTCGCCATCAAGGGGCGTCCGGCGAACCACCCGCTCATCGTCCACATCCCGGATGAAGAGTACCTGCCCGAGTGGGCCCGTGAGGTACCGGACGAAGCCACGGCGCTGGCGAGGGCCTTCTGGCCAGGGCCGCTGACGCTGGTGCTGCGGCGGACGGCGAAGGCCACGGACGCGGTGACAGGAGGCCAGGACACGGTGGCGCTGCGAGTGCCCGGACACTCCGTGGCGATGGAGGTGCTGGAGCGGCTGGGCGGAGGCGTGGCGGCACCGAGCGCCAACCGCTTCGGAAAGGTGAGCCCGACGACCGCGGAGCACGTGCAGCGGGACCTGGGCAGCGACGTGGACCTGGTGCTGGACGGAGGTCCGGCCACGGTGGGCGTGGAGTCCACCATCGTGGACCTGTCCTCTGGAGCCCCCGCCATCCTCAGGCCCGGAGGACTGGCGACAGAGGACATCGAACGCGTGCTGGGGCGCGCGGTGCCGGTGCGCACGTCGACTACGGTGCGAGTATCGGGTTCGCTGGAGTCGCATTACGCGCCCAGGGCCGGAGTGGTGCTCGCTGAGCCGCATGAAGCGGTGCAGCGGGTGGAAGCGCTGCGTGCACAGGGATTGCGCGTAGGCGTGCTGGGCCCCGCGTCGCTGTCACTGCCTACAGATGTGCAGCGTTTCGACGTGCCGGCGGAACCCGCGCAGGCCGCGCGGGTCCTCTACGCACGGCTGCGTGAAGCCGACGAACAGGGCCACGACGTGCTCGTGGCCTGTCTGCCCGCCGCCAGCGGCCTGGGCATCGCCGTGCGGGACCGGCTGTCCCGCGCGGCGGCGCCCCGCGACAGCTGAGCTTCCAGACGTGTGGAGTGCATGAGAACGGGTGAGCAGATCGACGCGGAGCCGCACGTATGACCACCGATAGGAAGGCGCTCGACCCCAATGCAGGAGAGTTCCTGGTCTACGTTGGCGACGATGGAATGTCCCGGGTCCACGTGCGGCTCGAGGAAGGGACCGTCTGGCTGACCCAGAAGCAACTGGCCGAGCTGTACGGCAAGGATGTCCGGACCATCAACGAGCACCTTCAGAACATCCATGAGGAGGGAGAACTCGATCCCGGAGCAACCATCCGGAAATTCCGGATAGTTCAAACCGAGGGCTCCCGCGAGGTCGCGCGGCTCGTGGAACACTATTGCCTGCCAGCGATCCTCGCCGTCGGTTACCGCGTGCGATCCACCCAGGGGACGCGCTTCCGACAGTGGGCAACAGCCCGCCTGGACGAATTCCTCGTCAAGGGCTTCGTACTTGATGACGCCCGGCTCCAGTCCACGGCCCAGTTGGGCGAGGACTATTTCGACGAACTGCTCGAGCGCATCCGCGAGATCCGGGCCTCGGAGCGGCGCTTCTACCAGAAGGTCACAGACATCTACGCCCAGTGCAGCTTCGATTACGACTCACAGTCGGACCTCACCCAGACCTTCTATGCGACCGTGCAGAACAAGCTTCACTGGGCCATTCACGGACACACCGCCGCGGAACTGATCCGCGAGCGCGCCAACGCGGCACAGCCAAACATGGGGCTCGCGACCTGGAAGAACGCCCCCAAAGGCCCTATCCGAAGAGCCGACGTCACGGTCGCGAAGAATTACCTCCAGCAGCAGGAGCTTCAGGAGCTCAACCGCATCGTCACGATGTACCTGGACTACGCGGAGGACCAGGCACGGCGGCGGCGCCCGATGACCATGGCCGACTGGGTAGCGAAACTGGACGGCTTCCTGGAGTTCAACGAACGCGACGTCCTGTCGCATGCAGGGCGGGTCAGTCGCGAACTGGCCAGCTCGCATGCGGAGTCCGAGTTCGACCGCTACCGCGCGGAACAGCGACGGCTTGAGGCGAGCCAACCCACGTCTGACTTCGACCGCGCCGTAGAGCAGACGAAGCAGATTGAGGCAAAGGTCCGGGGACGGGGGAAGAAGAAGTCATGAGGCGAAGATGCACGCCATGACTCCTTCCTGGGGATGGCGGACGTAGAGCGCGTGCTGGGGCGTGCGGCGCCAGTGAGTACGTACGCCATGGAGCGAGTTCACGGGTCGCGAGTCTCGCACTGCGCGACCAGGGGGTGTAGTGCTTGTTGCCTGTCCACCCGCCAGTGGCCTGGGCATCGCCGTGCGGGACCGGCTGTCCAGCGCGGCGGCGCCCGCGAAGGCTAAACGAGACACGCACCAACCTTGTTCGTGGTCGACAGCCCTCAAAGCCCCTTGGTCATGCGCTGAAGCTCAAGTTCCTTTGTGCGTTGCCGGGCCGCTACGAGCTCCGCTGCATATCTCGCACTCTCATATTCGATAACCACGGCATCAATGCCTGGCGTTTTCACGCTCCTGAGTTTGACGTCGCTTTCGACCGTCGCCCACCGACTCAGCAGCACGAATCGTTTCGAGGCAGAGCGCGCTTGTCGTCGGGCTTCAGCCTCATCGTTTTCTGCCCTGACATCAATGCGCTGCTGCGCGTACTGTTCCTGGTGAACCCCGGTGAGTGATTCCGTGAGCTTCCCCAGCGCGTACACGGTATCTGCGGCAGAGCGATAGCTGCCAACCCGCCGTTGCGCTTCATCGGCCGTATCCCGATCGTGTACCGGGGTCCCGAACTTCCGATTGAGCAGCCGCCGGATCAGCAGATGTGCGTCCCGAACGTTGCCGGCATCTGGAAAGAAGACGTCGACCGCGACGAATCGGCCCTTCAGAAAGGCAAACGTCACAACTGCTGGCAGGTCCGCGATGGTGGACTTCCAGCGCATCGCATTCTCATTGAGCATCTTCCCATCCGGGAAGAGCTCTCGGACTTCTTCGACGCGCATGCCCCAACGGGCATCTTGAAAGCCCTCGGAACTCCGATAGGCGGCCCCCTGACTCCGCCAGTCCTCCATGGCCCCATGGCGCTTCTTCTCGATCAGCTCTTCGCGAGTGGTCACGCAGGCAGCGGTGAGGCACGCCATCAAGATGCAGCCAAGCACGCTCAGTCTCATGGAACCTCGAATCTCCAAGACGGCCCTTCAGACGCAAACCCCTCATGAAACGGGTGTCCCCACCGGGGTGGACTCTCGGGCAGAAGCAATCATAAAGCATGAAGGGCGCCGGGCTTGGATGCCCCAGGAGGACTTGCGGCGGAGGGCCCGGGTCGCCCAGTCTCTCTGTCCAGAGGGGGGACAGCGACATGGGCCTTGCTGCGGGGTAGTTATGGGTCGTCCTGACCATGGCGTCCGGTTCGCTGGAGTCCCACTACGCGCCCCGGGCCGGCGTGGTGCTCGCGGAACCGCACGAAGCGGTGCAGCGCGTGGAAGCGCTGCGTGCACAGGGATTGCGCGTAGGCGTGCTGGGCCCCGCGTCACTGTCATTGCCTTCCGACGTGCAGCGCTTCGACGTGCCGGGAGAACCCGCGCAGGCCGCACGAGTCCTCTACGCACGGCTGCGTGAAGCCGACGAACAGGGCCACGACGTGCTCGTGGCCTGTCTGCCCGCCGCGAGCGGGCTGGGCATCGCCGTGCGGGACCGGCTGTCCCGCGCGGCGGCGCCCCGCGACAGCTGTTCAGAGGTCCTTCACCAGCTCCTGACGCGCCTTGGACGTGTAGCGGCCGATGAGGCCCGCGCGCCTGGGCGAGTACTTCGCGCTCTCGTACTGGATGGCCATGAGGCCCCGGGTCGGCAGGGTCCACTGCGTCAGGTTCACGTGGGTCTCGTCGGTGGTCCACCGGTTGAGGACCTTGAACTGTCCCTGCCCCGCGAGCGCGCTCTCCAGGGCCTCCGCGGAGGCCGCCCCGTCCGCCTCCTGCAGCGGCGCCAGGTCCGCGGCGAAGCGCACGGGGACGTCTCCCCACTTCACCTGGCGCTTCACCTCACGGGCCGTCTTCGGCTCGCCGAACTTCCGGGTGAGCAGGTCCCGCATCAGCGACTGGAAGGTGCGCGGATCCGCCACGTCCTGGAAGAACACGTCCACCGCCGCCAGCCGGTTCTCCAGGAACCCCAGCGACACCTCCGCCGGCAGCTCCGCGATGGTCGTCTTCATCCGCAGCGTCCCATCCGGGGCCACGGTCGCCTCGGGCAGCGTGGCGCGGACCTCGTCCGGCGACATCCCCCAGTGCGCGCCCTGGAACCCCTCCGAGCTGCGGTAGGTCTTGTCCGCCGCATCGCGGATCGCCTGCCGCCGCTCCAGCGCGGACGGCTTGTCCGGAGTCGAAGTCGCACAGCCCGCCGCCAATCCCAGCACCCCCAACAACCCAAAAGCCCCAAGCTTCATTGCCTTGCTCCCATTGCAGTCACGAACATCCCCGCGCTTCACGACGCGCGGACATAGAGGAATACGGGGTGACTGCGGAAGCTGGGTCGCCGGATGCCCCAGGGGGGACTTGCGGCCAGGGGGCCCGGTCGCCCAGGCTTGGCCTTCGCAGAGGGGAGCGGACTGGAAGGGCCGACTCAGGCGGGCCGCGTCATCGCCCGTTCTCCCTTTTACAACCGCCGTCCGCTCCGCTATCCCGCGACGGTCACCCAGGAGTGTCCCCGTGAAGCGAAGTCTGTCCGGTCTGCTCGTCGCCCTCGCGTTCACCGCCTGCAAGCAGGAGGCGCCGGGCAAGCTGGAGCC
>NZ_RAWL01000219.1:0-14283 GCF_003668885.1 Corallococcus sp. AB049A
CCACCACCAAGCCCAACACGCCGGGCGCCACCACCAAGCCCAACACGCCGGACCTTCCGGGCTCGGTCTCCAAGCCCTCCACCCCGGGGCTTCCGGGCGGCCCGAACTCCCCCGCGAGCAAGCTGGACAAGCTCTCCAACCCGCTGTCGGCCCTGAAGCAGGACGGCTTCGACATGGGCGGCATCGGCGGCAAGGCCGCGGAGCTGGGCAAGCTGCTGGAGGGCGCGGCCAACGTGCTGAGCAGCATCGCGCAGCTGGTGCAGGGCATCACGCAGGGCGTGCAGGGCGTCGCCCAGGGCGTGCAGGGTGTCGCGGACGGCGTCGCGGGCGCCGCCGGCGCGGTGGGCGGTGCGGTGGGCGCGGTGGGTGGCGCTGTCGGCGCGGTGAGCGGCGCCGCGGGCAACGTGCTGTCCCTGGTCCAGGGCCAGGGGCTGCCGCAGGACCCGACGGCCGGCATGGCCCAGGCGCCGACGCTGGAGTAGGCCGCACGCGGCAAAAGAAAAAGGCGTGACGGCGATGAGCCGTCACGCCTTTCGCGCGTCTTCACGCCGCGCGTCAGGTGCCGCGCTACTCGATGGCGGCGACCTTGTCGTCCTTGCCGAACTTCACGCGCACCTTGGTGATCTTCGACTTCCAGTAGGTCCAGGTGCTGGAGTGGAACGACGGCGTCTCGTGCGCGGGCGGAGGGCCCCACGCCATGCGCACGGCCTCGCGGCTCATGCCGGGCTCCACCTCCGACGCGGCGACCTTGCGGCGGTCATCCGGAGACAGCGCCTCCAGCTTCGCGGCCTGGTCCTCCTGCGCGAACGCGGCCTGGAACAGCTTCCAGGTGTCCGAGCCCGAGCGCGAGTCGTTCTCGAAGGACAGCTCCGCGCCGGTGTCCACGACCTTGAACTTCACGGAGGACGAGCCCTTGTCCAGGACCTCCACCTTCGCGTTGAACGGGATGATGGGGCCCTTGAGGTAGTTCACCCAGGACACGGTGCCGTCGTCGAAATGGAAGTTCGCGGTCGCGTGGTAGTAGGTCTTCTCCACCACGGGCGCGGGCGCGGCCACGGGCTCGTCGCCAATGCGCACGACCTTGCCCTCGGGGCTGAACTCCACCTCGAACGTGGAGAACTTCGAGTTCCAGTACCGCCAGATGTTGGCCTGGAGCGACGGCGTCTTGTGCGGCGGCGGCGGACCGGCCGTCAGCAGCACGGCCTCGCGCGACATGCCCCTGGCCAGCTCTCCGGCGCGGACCTGCTTCTGCTCCTCCGGCGTCAGCGCGGCGATGCGCGGCGCGGGGTCCTGCTCCGCGAAGAAGGTGGCGAACAGCACGTTGGTGGGCTTGCCCAGGCTCCGGTGCGTCACGAACCGGAACTCCAGGCCCGAGTCGATGACCTTGCAGCGCACCTCGGCGTTGTCCCGCTCCAGCACGGCGACCTTCGCCCCCACGGGGATGGCCGCGCCCTTGCCGCGGTAGTTCACGGCGGAGAGCTGGTTCTTGTTGAGCAGGAAATTGGCCTGGGCATACAGCACCTCGGCCTGGGCCCCCATCGCCGTCAGCAACCCCAGCGCGAACACCGCGCCGAGGACATTCTTTCGAAGCACGCGACAACCCCCTCGGATTGAGCAACGGCGCGGTTGTAGTGGCGTCCCGCGCGCCGCTGCAAGGGGGGATTCCGCGCGCCTCACCGCCCTACTGCTTGGGGATGTAGGCGCCGCCGATGTTGAGGTTCGGCGTCCCCACGTGGCCATCCGCGTTCGCGACGCCCATGTTGATGACATTGAACAGGGCGGCGATCTCCTGCGGGTCGGCTCCCGCCAGGAAGGTGTTTCCGAAGAAGGGGGCCCACGCGTCCTTGATGACGGCGCCGGAGAGCGTCGTGACGGCATCCTTGCTCGCATTGATGTCGTCGGCGAACTGGTTGCCAATCCATTCGAACACCGCGTCCACGCTCGCGCGGTCGCCCGTGCCCCCCTTGATCTTGGAGTAGGCCCCCGCCACGGGGCTGGCCTCGATCGTGGTCTCCACGAGGCTGCCCATCACGTCCACGATGGCCGTCTTGCGCGCGTGCTCGTCGTCCATGGCCTGCATCGCGCTTGCCGCGCCCTGGTAGAGCGAGCCGAGAACGAACCCCATGTCGCGCGCCAACGCGTTGCCCCCCTGTTTCATCATGAAGTCCTTGCTGCCCTTGTTCGCGGCCAGCACGTCCACGATGCCCTGCTCGGGCCCCACGCCCAGGTACTTGCGCAGGGCGTCCGTCGCGAGGCTCCGGCCCGCCTCGCCGCGGAAGGCGACGTGGTCGAAGAACTTCGCCAGCGGCTTGTCCCCGTCCTTGGCGAACTTGCCGTCGGTGTTGGCGGACGCGTCGATGATGCCCGCGGTGTCCGCCGCGAACATGGAGGCCAGCGCGACGTGGGTCCCCGGGCTGTCCTGGAGGAAGTCGGAGTCCACGGCCAGGGAGGCCTTCTGGAACGCCTCGATGCGCAGCTCGTTCGCGGCCTGCGGGTTGGAGAAGCTGCCCGGGTTGAGGCGCGCCACGTCCATCAGGAACTCGTTCACCCCGGCCAACGCGGCCTCCTGGAAGTGGGTGCCGGTGTACAGCTCCGGGGCTTCCGCGGCGGTTAGCGTGTCCAGGAACTGCGTGCGCTGCGTGCCGGTGAGGTCCAGGATGGGCCCCAGTCCGTCCGTCGGGCTCTGCGTCATGGAGCCCAAGGCCCACGCCACGGCGCGGGCCTCCTCGGGCACGAGCGACGCCGGGTCCGCCTTGAAGGCTTCCAGGTATCCGTTGGCGAAGTTCTCGCGGAGCGCGTCGCTGCCGGAGTTCGCGACAATCCATGCCGCGGTGGAGGCGCCGGGGGCACCGCAGTCCGGCTCTCCTCGCTGGATGCCTTCCAGCGCGGCGGCGGCCTCGGCCTGTCCCGGCGAGCCCGGGGGCAGCGAGAGCAGCGTGCCCATCATCCGGGACAGGACCTGCATCCGGACCTCGATCGCCTCGCGGTCTGGGGTCAGTGGGTTGCCCGCGAACTGGACGCCCCAGGCCAGCGCCTCCCCGAGCATCTGGGGGCCCAGCGCCTGCACCAGCTTGCCCTGGTCCTCGAGGGAGAAGGACTCGGTGGCGCCGGCCAGGAGGGTCCTGGTGAGCCCCAGGACATAGCTGGTGTTGTCGCGGAGCTGGCCCATCCACTGCGCGATCCGGTCCGCGCCCACGGCGGCCATCAGCTCCCGGCGGAAGGCGACGTCCCCGGCGCTCGTGCCCGCGTGTTCGTTCAGGAGGGCGGCAAACCCGTAGGGCTGGCCCCCTGGCGTGAGCATGTTGAGCTCATCCAGGGCCGCCTGGACCTCCGGGGAGACCGCCTGGGCTGGGGCCGGGGTCTGCGTGGGCGCGACGACCTGCGTGCCCTGGATGATGGGGCCGCCCGGCGGAGGCACGGAGCCCGGGATGGTGCCGCCCCGGGCCGGAGCGGCGCCGCCCGGCAGGGGCGTGGACATGGGCGCGGGCGTGGGCGTGGGCGTGAAGGCCTGGAACGTCGTGCCCCCGCCCAGCAGCTGGGTCTGGCGCGTCCGGGGCGTGGGGGTGAAGAGGTCCTGGTTCCGCTGTTGCTGGAAGGGATTGGGCGCCACCTGGCGCGGGGGCGGAGGCTCGACCCTCGCCAGGATGGGCTTGTGCTCCTGCAACGGCTGCGACTGCGTCGGAACGCGGAACTGGATCTTCATGGATGGCTCCCCCTCATCACGCGTGAGCGCACGCTTGAGACGTGGCTCTATCAACGCGTGCGGGAGGAGCGTGCTTAAACGCGATTAAACGCGGTTAAGCCTCACGTCTCACGCGGCGGCGCGAGCGCCGTCCCAGTCCTCGACCTCGTAGAGGAACTTCGTGCCGCCCTTGAGCTTGCGATTGGCGGACGTGCTCTGCACGAAGACGACGTACTTCTCCAGGCTCGCGGGCCGGATGCGCACCGTCTCCCCCGGCGGCAGCCCGAGCATCTCCCGCGCGCGCTCGCCGCTGTAGAGGTCGCCGGACTTGCGGTCCATCAGCACCACCTCCTTGCGGCCCTGGATGGTCTCCGTCTTGGTGAACTCGTAGAAGCCGCGCCCCGTCTTGAAGCCCAGGCCGTTCTCCGTCACGAACTCCTTGATGGCGCTGTCCGCCTCCACCTCCAGCACCTGGAAGCGCCCCGGCGGCACCGCGCGCAGGTCCGTCTCACCGAAGAGCGTGGACGCGGCCCGCTTGAGCATCGTGTTGAACATCGCGTTCAGGCCGCGGTTCATGCGGCCCTCGCGAGACACCTCCGCTTCGTACGCCTGGAGCTGCGCGTCCGAGGACTGCTTGTAGCAGACAGCCAGCAGCATGTCGGTGACGTGTGAGAACTGATCCAGGCTCAGGTGGAAGCCGCCGGACCTCTCCGCCAGCTCCTTGTAGAACGACGTCGCGTGGCGGCGGTTCAGCGCCTGGACGCCATACACGGGCACGCCCTTCTCCCCCAGCGCGGCCGCCTCCTTGCGCCAGTCCAGCTTCTTGGGGTTCTGCTGCGGCGCGTGCGGCACGTCGTCGCCAATGAGCACGAACGCCTTCGTGTAGCCCTCCGTCCAGGACAGGCTCCGGGCCTCGTGCAGCACCAGCTCGTAGCACTCCGGCGCGTCGCCGCCGCCCGTCTGCTCCACCTTCTCCACGAAGCGGGTGATGGCCTTCGCGTCGTCCGTGAGGTCCAGCGCCTTGGTCACGTACGTGGACTTCGCGTCACAGTAATCGCCGTGCGCGATGATGCCGATGCGGATGCCTGGAATCTCCTTCGTCAGCCGGGCCACGGCGGCCCCCAGCTTCTTCCGCACCTGCGCGAGACACGGATACATGCTGCCCGTGGTGTCAAAGCTGAAGACGACCTCGACGCGGTTATCAATCACAGACATGGCCATGGCGGACTCCCCCTCGCGCGGTTTTTTCTCGCTGCGACGGGAAGAACAGTACGTGAGGGGTCTGACACGAAATGGGGGGTCTCGTACCGCCGTACACAGCCAGGACGGAGCCTCCAGGAGCTGGGGCTCGACTTCTGGCAGGGCCAGGGGGAGTACGCCAGCGGCGGGGACCTGGACGTCTGCGCGGCGCCCGGTCAGCGGGTGCTGCGCGAGGTGGACGTGGACGCGCTGGAGAAACTGGCCCCGGAGCATGACCTGGTGGTCGTGACGACGGGCCGCAACAGCTTCACCCGGCTGTTCGAAAGAGACGCGGAGCGCAGCGTCCATACCCAGCCGCCGCGCAACCTGGCGGCAATGATTGTCACCGGCATGAAGCCGTTGCGTGAGACGCCCTACCCCGCGCTCAAGTTCATCCTGACGGCGGGCCACGGCGAGTATTTCTCCATGCCGTACTTCGACCGCATCCGAGGGCCGCTGGACTGCATCCTGCTGGAGGCCATCCCCGGACAGGGCCTGGACCGCTTCGGCGGCGTGAGCACCGCACGCGACGCGATGGAGCGGCTGAAGGGCGTGCTTCGGGACTTCTCACCCTGGGTGGCGGAGCGGCTGGAGGGCGCGTCCATCGTGGACGAGTCGTCCTGGCTCACCGGCGCGTTCCCGCCCACGGTGCGCAAGCCGGTGGGGAGGCTGCCGTCGGGCCGGGCGGTGCTGGGGATGGGGGATGTCGTGATGCTCAACGACCCCATCGCGGGCCAGGGGCTCAACAGCGCGTCGAAGCAGGCGCACGCGATGACGGAGGCCATCCTCGCGCACGGAGACCAGCCCTTCACGCCGGACTGGATGGAGCAGACCTTCGAGCACTTCTGGCGGACGGAGGGCCAGTACATCACCGCGTTCACCAACCTGCTGCTCCAGCCGCCACCGCCGCACGTGCTGGGCTACCTGGGGGCCGCGTCGACGGTGCCGTCCCTGGCCGACACGTTCTTCACCAACTTTGGAGAGCCGCAGCGCTTCTGGCCCTGGATTGTCAGCCCTGAAGAGACGCAGGCCCGCATCCAGCAAGCGGCCGCCGCGTAGTCTAGGATGGCGTCCCCATGGGGAACGCGACATGAGCGGCGAGGGCTCGAAGCCCGTCGCCGTGGTGCTGGTGGGGCTGACGAACTTCCGGCTGGGACGCATCCTGCTGTGGACCGCGACGGTGTTCCTGGGGCTGTTGGCGCTCGTGCCGGGCCCGGACAGCGACCTCCTGTGGAGCATGGCCGCCATCACAGGAGTGCTCGCGCTGATTGGGACGGGCACGGCGTGGTGGAAGGAGCGCCGGTCCTCCAGTCCCATTCCCTGGCTGCTGCCCCGGCTGGCCGTGGGCGCCCTGCTCTTCGGCGCCGCCGCGCTCCTGATGTGGTGGCGGCAGCGAGGCGAGCTGAAGGCCAGCACGCCGGTGTCACCGCCCTTGGCGGAGGACATGGACCGGTGGGCAGCGGTGGAGCGTTCGTCATGAGCCAGGCGGCGTTGAAGACCCAGGCCCCGGACGTGGCGCCTGCGCGTGAGTCCACGGGGAGCATCGTCCGCGCGGGCGTGCGGAGCCTGGTCGCCATGGTGCCCGCGCTGCTGGGCTCCGGCGTGAAGGGCGCGCTGAAGGGCTTCTTCCTCTTCGGATGTTTTGGCGCGGTGCTGGCGGGCGCCTTCATGCTCGCGCCGCGTTGGACGGGCGCGGCCCCGACGCCTCCATGGCTGAACTACTTGAGCTTCGTGCTCACGCCCCTGTCCCTGGCGTTGGCGGGGGGCTACGTGTGGATGCTCCACGCGGTCAGCTCGCGGCTCGCGAGCGAGGTCCGGGCGCGGGGCCTGATGGGCTATGCGTACGCCATCCTCAAGCCCGCGACGCTGCAGGTCGCCCGGCGCCTGCGCGGAGCCGGCACGCCCAGCCGCGCGGAGCTGACCCGGGCCATCCAGGAGTCGGTGGCGGAGCGGATGCACGAGCCCGAGGAGGCACGTGAGTCCGCGGCCTCTCGCGCCGGATGGCTGGAGGGCTTCCTGTTGGACCAGTCCCGCCGGGTGCTGGGGCTCATCGCCCTGCGTGCGGTGCTGACGTCGCCGGACGTGTCCTCCGCGGTGCGGGAGATGGAGCTGCTGGCCATCGACCGGCTGGAGGGCGTGTTGGAGGAGACGCTGGAGGACCTGTTCTTCCTCCAGATGGTGCTCACGCTCGGTGTGGGGGTCCTGGTCGCCGCGTTGCCCACGATCCTGCTCCTCTTCCTGCCGCGCTGAGCGGGGACCTGGCGGCCTCTGCTAGCGTCCTGCGACCCCGCCAGAGCGGGACAGGAGGCGACGCCGGGATGGACTCACTGGACGCGCGCATGGAGCGGCTGGAAGGCCGGCTCCGACGGTGGCAGGGCCTGACCCTCGCGGCCTTCGTGCAGGACTAGCACTTGGGGAGCTCCTGGAACGGCCTTCTGCGCGGACACATCACTTCTGGATTTCGTCGAGCATCAGGGACCAGGCGTCCTGCTCCCAGACCGACAATGGCAACGTGGAGCAGAGATACAGGGCGACGAGGTCGCTCTTTCTCCCGGCGTGCACGAGCGCCTGGACCAGCGCGTGGGTCACGACGTTCTTGAGGCCGAACTCGGTCATCAGCTTCGCCGCGTAATGATTGGCGATGACCTTGCGGGCGCGCGCGAGCAGGTTCCCCCAGAGATAGCGGTGGGTATTGCTCATGATGTTGGGGCGCGACTCGTTGCACATGTCTTTCTTCGACCCTTGGAGCGCCACCTTCAAGCTCATGGCGTAGGGCTCATCGCAGTACCACTGCCGCTGGTCCCATTTGACATGCACCTCGAAGAGCGCACCCGAGGCCACGATCAGGAACTTCACGTTCAGGCCCGGGAACTTCGTGCTCTGCCAGAAGTCGAAGGGGTCTCCCTCGGTGTAGTCCACGAAGGTGGGCCAGCGGTCCTGCCCCGTGATGGCGTTCTCGATGTCATCGGTGCTGATGCCCATCGCGCTGCCATAGCCGGTGGACCCCTTGGTTCCCGAGGAGGACCCACGGGAGGTGGAGACAGGCGCGTGGAAGACCGGAGTGCTCCTCGACCAGGCACAGCATGGACGTCCACGGTTCCAGCAGCCACCGCAGATGTAATACCCGCAGCCCCTGCAGTGCTGCGGACTGTGCCTCACACAGTAGAACAGCGTGCAGAAGGGACACTGCGCCTGTTGAATGGTCTGGGCCGGATGCTTGCACCCGTAAACGGCGCATTGGACATACGTCACAGGTGGCGGCGGGTAGTACATGAGGATGAGACCTCCATGTCGCAGGCTACCCCGCTGGAACTCGCTGGAAACAGGACGGAGCCAGTCGGGTGGCCAGACAGTCTTGACGGCTTAGGACTCCTAAGTTACATCCAGACCCATGACAGGGAAGCGACCGGGCTACTTCGAGGAGAACAACGAGCCCATCTCCGCGCGCATCGCGACCGGGCTGCACAAGATTGGCCTCGCGATGAAGCAGCAGTCGTGGCAGCAGGCCAATGGCGTGGGCCTGTCCGCCACGCAGGGGCAGATCCTCGCCACGCTGGTCGCGAGCGGGCCCCTCACCGGCAAGGAGTTGAGCGAGCGCCTTGGCGTGACGCTCCCCACCATCAGCGACTCGGTCCGCGTCCTCGTCGAGAAGGCGATGGTGACCAAATCCGCGGACCCCAGGCACCCGCGCGCCAGCCTCCTGACGCCGACAGCGGCGGGCGCCGCGCTGGGGGCCCGTGCACGCTCGTGGCCTGAGTTCATGGCGGACGCGGTCGCGGACCTCGCTCCTGAAGAACAGCGCGCGTTCTTCGCCGGCATCGTCAAGATGATCCGGATGCTCCAGGAGCAGGGGCTCGTTCCGGTCTCCGGCATGTGCGTGACGTGCAAGCACTTCCGCCCGAACGTGCGCACCGGCCCGGCGCCGCATCACTGCGCCTTCGTGGACGCGCCGCTCTCCAGTGAGCAACTGCGCCTCGATTGCCCGGAACACGAGCTCGCGGCGGAGTCAGCGCGACGGGAGGTCTGGGAGCAGTTCATGCGTCGCGCCTGACGCCCTCACGCCTCACCCACGAATGAACACGGATTCCGCGGCCACTCCCGGCCGACGGCAACGGCGGAGCTCTGCCCGCCGAAGGAGCAGTCACCATGAGCAACATCCCCGGCTATACCCTTGGCAAGCCGCTGGGTGGGGTGAAGTCCTGCCTGTTGCAGGTGACGCTCTGGGCCCATCCCTACATCAAGGACGGGGACTTCTGATGCTTCCGCGCCCCGCACCGGCATGGCAGACGACCACCTGGCTCAACACACCGGAGCCGCTCACGCTGGAGCGGCTCCGAGGCAAGGTCATCCTCCTCCACGCCTTCCAGATGCTCTGCCCCGGCTGCGTCGCCCGGGGCATCCCGCAGGCCCAGCGCGTCGCGGAGGTCTTCGCGGGCGCGCCGCTCGTCGTCGTCGGGCTGCACACGGTCTTCGAGCACCACGAGGCCATGAAGCTCGAATCCCTGCGCGCGTTCCTCCACGAGTACCGGGTGAAGTTCCCGGTGGGCGTGGACGCGCCGGGCGAAGGCGGCGACCCCATCCCCAGGACCATGAGCGCCTACGCCATGCGGGGAACGCCGACCACGGTGCTCATCGACGCGCAGGGGCGCCTTCGCCGGCAGGTCTTCGGTGTGCACGACGACCTGCAGCTGGGCGCCGAAATCCAGACCCTGCTGCTCGAGGCCCAATCGCAACCCGCCGAGGCCTGTGACGACGGCGGCTGCGCCCTGCCCCCGGTCGCATCGAGAGACTGACCGCGCCCCTCGGCGAGCGGCGGAGACTCAGGCGTCGGGCGCGTCCCCAGTGGCTTCTTCGATGTCGTGGCTCTGGGGCGTTCTCTCGAACTTCCGTGCGTAATGGATGGCGGCGCCTACCGGCAGGAGGAAGTGACCTATCACCCTCCCAAGGAACTCCGCCTGCATGCCCATGGCCCCCTCCCCGGCCCTTTCAGCGATCAGTGAATTGCCTCGCATCCACGTCCAAACAAACAAGACCGCGGCTGCCCCCAGGTACCACGCGGCCCCATTCATCAGCGGACGCTTCGCAATGCGATTCACCACCTTCTCTGCGCCCATGAAGAGAAGGAAGAGAATGATAGGTCCCAGTCCCATTGAGTTTCCCCCCTGCGGTCGATTCCATCAGCGAGCGCGCTGTCAGGAATCGTGACCCGGGGGTGAACGGGTGGGCAAGAAGCCTGGCCTCCAGTCATGTGCCGGAGCGCACCCTGCGTGCACGACTCGACATTGCATGAATTGACACTTTCAGTACGCCGCAAGGACGTTGATGACCTTGCCGTCCTGCGCCACCACGCGAAGGCGGCTGAAACCCCAGACCTTGCTTGTCTGGACGGCCCGCACCTGCAGCACGCCGTCCTGCTTGCTTCCAGACAGCGGAATCTCCATTTCAGCCACCGCGTCGTCGTCGCGCGACTGGGTCTTGCCCGAAAAGAAGAAGCCCCCACTCACGGGCTCGCCGAGTGTCTGGACCACCTGACGGTGGTTCACCACCCGCGCCAATGCCTCACTGTGGGGAAATTGACTCCGGAACCAGAGGCCGCCGCAACCGCAGCACATCAGCGGCAATCCCACGAGCGCTCCGAGCACCCACTTCACCGTCGGCGACATTCCTGCCTCCTGGCCCGTTTGGACCTGACGACGTGGCGAGGAGGCCTCTAAGCGCCTGGCGGCTCCGGCAAAAACAGACGCTAGCGCCCGAGCCGCGCCGCCAGGTCCAGCCGGGCCGCCACCGCCAGCGCGTCCGCGCGGTTGTTCTCCACGTCATCCGCGTGGCCCCGCACCCAATGCCAGGTCACCTGGTGGGCGCGGACGGCGTCCAGCAGCTCGCGCCACAGGTCCGCGTTGGACACGGGCTTCTTGGCCGACGTGCGCCAGCCATTCGCCTGCCACGCGTCCAGCCACTTCTCCGCGAAGGCGTTGCACACGTACTTCGAATCGGTGAACACCTGGACGCGGCACGGCATCTTCAGGGCCTTCAGCGCGACGAGCGCCGCGGTCAGCTCCATCCGGTTGTTGGTGGAGTCCGCCTCCGCGCCCTGGAGCTCCTTGCGGTAGTCCTTGCGCTCGGGGGCGATGAGGATGGCGCCCCAGCCTCCCAGGCCGGGGTTCGGGGAACAGGCGCCGTCACAGTAGATGTGGACCAGGGGAAGCGACATCGGACGCGCACCCTACCTGGGCTGGAGGGCCGGAGGCACCTTCGCTTCGAGCCCGGACAGGTCCTTGAGCCCCAGTTCCTGGCGGTAGCGCTCCAGCGGGTAGACCGTGCGCGGCTCCGAAGCGAAGCGGATCCCGGCGAAATCCCCTCCCCCTTCGGAGGCCGTGAAGAACAACCGCGTGGGATGACAGGCCAGCCACTCGCCACCGGTGTCGGACGCCATCCAGCGCTCCCGCTCTCCCGCCTCCGACCAGAGCACCACGCTCCCGTCCAGGCCTCCCGAGGCGAAGGTGCCTCCCTTCGGATTCCAGGCCACGGAGGAGACCGCACCCGCATGGCCGATGAGATCCGCCGCCACGTCGCCGGTGGCGATGTTCCAGCGCTTCACCGTGCCGTCCATGCCACTGGAGACGAGCGTGCGGCCATCGGGGCTCCAGGTCAGGGAGGAGACGTCTCCGATGTGGCCGGCCAGTGCTCTCCCCCGGGCACCGTTGGCGGCGTTCCACAACACGATGGACGGGCCCCTCCCTGCCGCGGCCAGCGTGCGGCCATCGGGGCTCCAGGCCAGGGTCCGGATCGCGAAAGGCTCTCGGTCGAATGTTCGCACCGGGGCGCCCGTGGCGCCGTTCCAGAGCCGGAGCTCGCCATCCTCGTCCGAGGACGCAAGCAGCCGGCCATCGGGGCTCCAGGCCACGGCGACCACCGGGACCGCGTGGCCCTTGAGGGTGCGCACGGCGGTGCCCTTCCCGGAGTTCCACAGGACGATGCTGCCGTCCTCGCCCCCCGTCGAGAGCAACGGGCCTCGGGGGCTCCAGGCCACGGACCAGACCCTCCCGTCGGGATTGAGGGTCCGCACGGACGTCCCCCGCGTGACGTCCCAGAGCACGACGCGATCCACGTCGGTCACCACCGCCAGCATCTTGCCATCCGGGCGCCACGAGAGGCCCAGCACTTCGAGGCTGCCGCCAGGCAGGACCCGCGTGCGCCTGCCGGCGGCGTTCCAGAGCGCGACGTCACCCATCCCGCCCACCGCGAGCGTCTGGCCATCCCGGCTCCAGGCCAGGGCCCAGGCCGGGTTGCTGCTGACGCGGGTGCGCACCACGGCGCCGTCAGCGACGTTCCAGAACGACAGCGAGCCATCCTGGCTGCCCGCGACGAGCGTCCCGCCATCCCGGCTCCAGGTGACGGCGGAGGCCTTGCGCCCCTCCTGCGGCGGGAAGGTCCGCCCCCGCTCGCCCGTGGCGCCATCCCACAGGTGGAGCTCCCCCGCCTCGTTCGCCGAGGCGAACTGGCTCCCGTCCGGACTCCACGCCAGGGAGACGACCTTGTACGCGAGCCCGGACCGGGCCTGGACCCGCGTGCCCGTGGCGACGTCCCAGACCTTCACGTTCCCCATCACGTCCGCGGCGACGAGCCGCCGCGAGTCCGGGCTCATGGCCAGGGCCCAGATGGAGCCGCCCTCGCCGGGGATGGAGCCAAGGGGCTCGGGCGCGTCGGGGCTCCAGAACGTCAGGCCTCCCTTGCTGTTACCCACGACGAGCGTCCGCCCATCGCGGCTCCAGACGAGGGGCTGGCTGTAGGGGACGGATTCGGCGTGCTGGCGCGACAGGGCGCCCTTGGCGACGTCCCAGAACTTCAGCTTGCCGTCCGCCGTTCCGCTCATCGCGAGGGTCCGTCCATCCGGGCTCCAGGCGATGCGAATCGTGCTGTCGAACTGGCCCGGCAGGAAGCGCGCGGGCGCGCCGCTGGCGACGTCCCAGAGCATCACCCGGTCATCGGCCACCAGGGCCAGCGTCCCGCCCACCGGGCTCCAGGCCAGGTCGCGGACGCGCTCCACCCGGGGGACCAGGGTCTGGAGCAGCGCGCCCGTGTCGCCCGCCCAGAGCTTCACGGTGCCATCCCAGCTCGCCGAGGCGAGCATCTTCTCATCCGGGCTCCACTCGACCCGGACGACCCGCGACGCATGCCCGAGCCTCGGCACGAGCTCCGGCGTCTCCACGCCAGCCGGGCCCGGGGTGCCCCCGTCCATCGTGAGTCCGGCCATGAACAGCACCGGAATGAACAGCGCGGCGACTCCAGCCATGGCTTCCCCCCCGCGACGCGGTGGCCGGGGTTGTAGCACCCCCGCCCGTGCCTAGCTTTCCCCGGTGCGACACGGACCTTCGAGCCCTGCCCCTGAGCGCCGCCGGGTCGGCTGTGCCGGCTGGAGCCTGTCGAGCGCGGTGGCGGAGCACTTCCCCACGGAAGGGACCCACCTGGAGCGCTATGCGCGCGTGCTCCCCGCGGTGGAGATCAACTCCTCCTTCTACCGGCCCCACCGGCCCGGCACCTATGCCCGCTGGCGCGACAGCGTTCCGGAGGCGTTCCAGTTCGCGGTGAAGGTCCCCAAGGTCATCACCCATGAGCTGCGCTTGCGCGATGCACGTGAGCCGCTCGAGCGCTTCCTGGACGAGGCGGGCCACCTGGAAGCGAAGCTGGGATGCCTGCTGGTGCAGCTGCCCCCCAGCCTCGCGTTCCACGATGAAGTGGCCCGCGCGTTCTTCCAGGACCTGCGGGAGCGGACCCCGGTGGACGTCGTGTGCGAGCCCCGGCACCGGACCTGGTTCATGGACGAAGCGCGGCAGACACTGGACGCGTCGCGCATCCGTTACGTCAGAGCGGATCCGCCCGCGGTGAGCGCGCCCCAGCCCCCTGACGCGGAGGTCGTCTACTACCGGCTGCATGGCTCGCCGAAGATGTATTACTCCGCGTACTCCGCCGCGTTCCTGGAGGCGCTGTCCGTGGAGGTCTCCGGCCACGAGCAGGCCGGCCGCCGCGTGTGGTGCATCTTCGACAACACGGCGGAGGGCGCGGCCCTCCCGAATGCACTGTCATTGCTGCATCGCGAATGAGCGCGAAAGGCCGCGCCCTGGACGCTGTGCGCGCCGTCGCGCTATGGCTTGCACCTCCCCGGGAGACACCATGTCCGCGCAGACGTCGCCGCAGGAAATCACCGCGCAGGTGCGCCAGCGCATCGTCGACCTGGCGAGGCAGGGCGGCTACTTCGACGCGGTCCTGGGCGCGGGGCCGGAGCTGGACCGGCTGAAGCATTACCTGCGCATGCTCGGCGGACAGGTGCCCCCGCCTGCTGCCCGGCCCGACCAGTCCCCCAC
>NZ_RAWL01000021.1:0-39761 GCF_003668885.1 Corallococcus sp. AB049A
AAACGCCTCTCCGATGGAGATGTGGATCGCGCAGAGCCCTTCCGGGGCACCCGCATAGGCTGCATCCGCGGATGTCGAGGTCTTGTCGAACTTGCGCCCGAAGCCCAGGCATCCACCCGAGGACGGATAGATGTATCCGGGATCGCTGACGGGCAATCCCCGCCCGATGTTCAACCGCCGGGCAAGGTCCAATCGGATGGGGCCGACGACCGTCAGGTAGCGCAGGCCGGCGCCCACCGCGTGGTAGTGCTCGGGACCGAACAGCTTGGGGCCGTTCTTGCCGAACAGCTCCTGCGTGCCCACGAGGCCGGAGTCGTAGAAGACGGCCAGCATCAGCGCGTCCGTGAGCATGTAGCGCAGCTCCACGGCGCTCTCGAAGAGGCTGTTGCCGCCCACGGGCACGGTGTCCCAGGAATCCAGGATGGGGTTGCCGTTCGCGTCCACGAGGACGTTGCCGTCGTCGTCCTCCTTGTAGGTGGGCGCCAGGGGCGTCATGGGCGACAGCCGCTGGCCGTTGAAGCCGCGCATCGCGGTGGCGCCGCCGGAGAAGAAGCGGGTGACGATGGAGCTCTGCCCGCCGCCCGCCGGGTTCAGCGTGCCGCCGCGCAGCTTCACCGCGAGCGTCAGGTCCTTGTTCTCCCCGATGGAGCGGTAGTAGCGCAGGTCCGGCAGCAGCCGGACGTAGTTGTAGTTGCCGAAGAAGGGGCCGCCGCCCTTCTGGAGGGAGAAGCCCAGGTAGTAGCCGTCGCGCGGCTCGGTGCGGTCGTCCCTGCGGTCCCAGGCGAACGCCACCTCCAGGAAGCTCAGCGCCTGGTCGCACTTGCCCTCCGACGTCGTGGTCCCACAGCCCAGGATGATGGGCGGGACGCTCTCCTCCAGGCTCACCTGCCCGGTCAGCCGGTACAGCTGCAGGTTGTACGAGGGGAAGACGGAGAAGGACGGGTGGGGCGTCCAGATGACGCCCGTCTTCAGGTAGCCGCCGTAGAACGAATAGGCCTGCTGGAGGCCCTTCTCCGCGGTGATGGAGGCCTGCAGGGCCACGTCGCGGAAGAGGAAGCGCGGCTGCTCGAACTCCGTGGTGAAGGTGAAGACGGGGGCCTGCTGGGAGCCCTCGTCGTCCCGGAGGCTCGCCAGCACGTTGGGGATGAACGCGTAGCCCAGGCGTCCGCGCAGCGTCAGCCGCCGCAGGCCGCCGCGGAAGTTGCGGTTGGTCCACTCGCCCAGGATGCGGCCCTCCTGCCGGGCCGCGTCCACGCCGATACCGCCGCCCAGCCGGATGGAATGGAAGGGCGACTCGCGCACGTCCACCACCACCGGCACCGTGGCGTTCTGCCGGTCCGGCGCGCCCCGGTTCACCTTCACCGCGCCGAAGACGCCCATGCGGAAGACGCGCGCCTGCGCCTCCGCCAGCGCCGCTTCGCTGAAGTACGCGCCCTTGTGCACGGCGCCCTGCGCCTGCTCGATGATGCGCCGGGGCGGCACCTGGGGGTTCGCGTCCGTGGCGATGAAGATGTTGCCGAAGCGGTAGCGCAGGCCGGGGGCGATCTGCAGGTCCACCACGGCCTTCTGCGTGGCCACGTCCACGCGCACCTCGCCGCCCACCTCCGCCTCCGCGTACCCCAGGTCCTTGAGCCGCTGGAGCACCAGGTCCTTGGTGACGGCCCACGTGTCCTCGCGGAACACGTCGCCGGTCTTCACCGGCAGGTCCTCCAGGATGCGCTCCCGCTCGCGCTGCGAGGGCTGGTCCGGCCCTTCCCCCAGCGCCTCCAGGCCGTGCGTCTCGATGCGGTCGATGACGGTGGGCGCGCCCTCGTTGACCACCACCTTGAGGCGCACGGCCTTGTCGCCGTCGGGAATCACTTCGTTGGACTCCACCTGCGCCTGGTAGAAGCCCTGCGCCTGGTAGAAGCGCTCGATGCGGCGCAGGTCCGCCTGCCACGCGTTGGTGTCGAAGTAGTGCGCCTTGCCGAAGGGCCAGAACGCGTACCAGGGCGTGGAGGACGTGAGGATGCGGTCCTTGATGTCCCCGTCGTCCACCTGCTTCGCCCCCTCGATGTCCAGGGACTTCACCTTCGGGCCGGTGGGCTGATTGGACGTGGTGGCGCACGCCGTCAGCAACACGGCCAGCGCGAGGGGCACGGCGGAGCGGAGTCGGAGGAGTCGGACGGCGGCCACGTCACGTTTCTTACCGGAAGGCCAGCCCCTGACGCGTTTCCCAATGTTTCTTTGTGGGGCGAGTGTCGCATTCCACGACCTCGGGGACGGGGTCAGTGTCCGCCACCCCCCGGGCTCCGTCGCGGCGCGTGCAACCGGGCCCGGGGTGCGTCAGATTCGGGCCCCTATGGTCCGGCGAATCGCACTCTTGTTGTCGGCCACGCTGGTGCTCGCCACCGGCTGCGGCGTGAGCGAAGACGAAGTGGTCCAACTCAAGGAGGGAGAGAACCTCTCCGACACGCCCTACTGCGGCTCGCTCGGGTGCGCGGATCCGTTCCGCTCCTGCGCGGAGCTGTTCCTGGAGTTCGGCCGCTCGCCGCCCCTGTGCGTGGTGGAGAACATCTGCGACCGGCTGGAGTGCGCGAAGGCGGGCCGCCACTGCGCCGTGTTCGGGGGCTTCCCCGGCCAGGTGAAGTGCATCGAGGACTAATCCCTCGCGCCCGGGGCGGCCGTCGTCCAGCGGCCCCGGGGCGGGAGGCTTTTTCAGCCTAGCGGCGCGACGAGGCGGTGAGCCACGCCAGGCGCTCCGCGGCGTCCTTCGTCTGCGGCTCCGTGAGCAGCGCGTCCGTGTTCTGCGCGATGCGGTAGGCCCAGTTGGCGTCGCCCATGGTGCCGGGCAGGTTGATGCGGTCGCGCGTGCCCAGCACGTCCTGCCACGGCAGCACGCACAGGTCCGAGCCCGCGTTGAGCGCGGCGGCCAGCGTGGCGCGGTGGATGTCCGGGGTGAACTCGCGCGTCACCGCCACGCCCTGGAACTCCGGCCACGCGCGCGCGGCGTTCTGGCGCTCGTGCTCCTGCGCCTGCTCCCACCACTCGGCCTGCGGCTCCGTGTCGTGCGTGCCGGTGGTGACCAGCGACACGGCGGGGAAGCCGTGCGGGTCGCGGTAGGTGTTGTCGTCGCGCTCCCAGCGCAGCACCCGGTAGCCGGGCAGCTTCAGGTCCGCCAGGATTTGACGCACGAACGGGGGAATCACGCCCAGGTCCTCGGCGACGATGCCCGCGCCCTCCGACAGCAGGCGGAAGTGCTTCTCACCCTGGCGGCGCCAGGTGGGCTCGTCCGCGGGGACGAAGTAGCCGGTGGGGTTCTTCTCGTCGCGGATCCACTGGCGGAAGTAGCCCACCGCGTGGTCCACGCGGCGCAGGTCGTAGTAGCTGGCCGCCTTGGCCGCGCGCTTCTTCAGCCACGCGTAGTCGTCCTTCTCCATCGCGGCGAAGTCGAAGTAGGGCAGGCCCCAGTCCTGGCCGGTGGCGGAGAAGTCGTCCGGCGGCACGCCCAGGCGCGCGTCGCGGCGCAGGATGTCCGGGTGGGCCCAGCAGTCGGAGCTGTCCTGCCCGATGATGAAGGGCTCGTCGCCGCACAGCAGCACGTCCTTCGCCTTCGCCTGCGCGCGGACCTGGTTCCACTGCGCCTCCGCCAGCCACTGGAGCCAGGCGTGGTAGCGCACGCGGCGCTCCAGGCCCTGCTCCTGGATGGCGCGCAGCGCGTCCGGCTGGCGCGTGCGCAGCCCCTCGGGCCACTGCCACCAGGGACGGCGGTCCTCCTTCTCGCTGATGGCGGTGAAGAGCGCGTAGCTCTCCAGCCACTCGCCCTGCGCCTCGCGCCACTTCTGGAACTCCTGGGCGCGCGGCGTGCGAGCGGACCACTCGTGCTTCTCGAAGTGGTCGAAGGCGCGCGCGAACGCGGCGTCCTTCAGCGGGAACACCAGGTCGTAGCGCACGCGCGCGGCGGCGCGGGCCTCCGCCAGCTGCTGCTTCTGCGCATCACTGAGCGCGCCCTCGTCGCCGGTGGCCTGGAACTCCGGGACCTGGCTCAGGTCGATGAAGAGCGGGTTCAGGCCGAACGCGGACCGCGTGGCGTAGGGACTGGGGTCACCGGGCGCGGTGGGCAGCAGGGGCAGCACCATCAGCAGGCGCTGCCGCGCGGCCTTCATCCAGGAGAAGAGCCCGTCCATGGCACCGAAGTCACCGATGCCGAAGTCCGTTCGCGAACGCAGGGAGAAGAGAGGCAGCAGGAGACCGGAGAGCCGGCCAGGAGTGGACATGATGCGGCGCAATCTGCCCCAGCCCCGGGCCGGTGTGAACTGCTGTCGCGACGCGGTGCACACACGCCTGCCTGTCCGCCGTTTGGGGCCGACGGTGGCATTGGACCGCGGGCCCATCCGAGCGCTCAGTGGTTGACGAAGCGCACGCGCCCTTGGCTCCCGGGCGTACGGCGCCTTCAGTCCCGGAAGTCGAAGTCCAGGGCGACCTCGGCGGCCTCACCCGGGCAGGTGCCAGCCGTTGGTCCCTGGACTGTCAGCTCCAGGTGCCCCCGGAGCCGGTCCTCCGAGTTCTCCTCCAGCACGAACCGGCCGGAGACCTGCTGGATGGCGGTCTTCTCGTCGTCCCCGGCCGCGCAGAACGACTGGGTCCAGGCCGCCTTCAGCCCCGGCGAGTGTCCAGGGCCGGGCTCGAAGTAGACGCCGTCGTGGGTCCCCCGATACCGCAGGCCCGGGACATGGGCTGCTCCGTCAATGGCGTACTCCGCGGGCCCGCTCCCCTTCGCGAAGAGCTCGACGTCCACGTAGACGCAGAGGCCCCGGGAGTTCTCCTGGCGTTTCTCCGACAGGTCGTCCGAATTGCAGAAGCTGAAGACCGGGCCGAGGTTGAACCCGGAGTCCCGGGCCTCCTGGGGCTGGACCTGGCTGAAAGCCGACGTGGGGAATTCCTCCCAGACCTCGCCATGCCGCACCCGCATGTGGCCGGTGACGCCGCCGGGCTCCCTCCCGCACCCGGTCCCTCCCAGGACCGTGAGCGACAGCACCAGGGCGAACGGGGCACGGCGGAAGCGGGGAAGCCCATTCATCGGGTTGTGCATGAGGTCGTCTGCCATCATCTTTCGCCTCCGGACAAGCCTCCCTGGCGTCGTGGGTGGCTTTGGCCCCGGTCATGCTCCGCACCCATGAAACGACTTCCCCTGTCCTTCTACGCGCGGCCCACCCTGGAGGTGGCGCGCGACCTGCTGGGCACCCTGCTGGTGGTGGACGGGGTGAAGGGCCGGCGCGTGGGCCGCATCGTGGAGGTGGAGGCCTACCTGGGCGAGCACGACCTGGCGTGTCACTCGTCCAAGGGGCGCACGCCCCGGACGGAGGTGATGTTCGGGCCGGCGGGGCGCTCCTACGTCTACCTCATCTATGGGATGCACCACTGCTTCAACGTGGTGACGGACGGCCCCGGGGTGGCCGCGGCGGTGCTCGTGCGGGGCGTGGAGCCGGTGGAGGGCATCCCGCCTGGTGAGCGGACGGACGGGCCCGGGCGGCTGTGCCGGGTGCTGGGGCTGAACCTCAACCACAACGACCTCCCGCTGGACTCGGACGGGCTGCACCTCTTGCCGGGGACGCCGTTGCCGGAGGCCCGGGTGGAGCGGGGGCCCCGGATTGGCGTGGAGTACGCCGGGGCGTGGGCCGCTGAACCCTTGCGGCTGTGGGACCGGGACAGTGGACACGTCAGCCGCTTCGTCTCCCGGCGGCCTCGCCGTCGTCCTTGACGCGGAACGTTCTGGCTGGTTGGGTGGAAAACGCCATGTCCCAAGAGGCTCCCCAGGAAGATGACCGGCAGGAAGAAGACCGGCGGCTCCTGGCGCGCGCCCAGGACGGCGACGTCTCCGCCTTCGAGGCCCTGGTGGGCCTGCACCAGGACCGGGTCTACGGCCTGGCGCTGCGGATGACGCGCTCGGAGGCGGACGCGGCGGAAATCACCCAGGACACCTTCCTGTCCGCCTACCAGCACCTGAAGGACTTCCGGGGCGAGGCGGCCTTCGGCTCCTGGGTGCACCGCATCGCGGCCAACCATGCGCTCATGCGCCTGCGTCACCGCCGGGTGGCCCAGGCGGCGGAAGCCGAACTCCAGGCGCCTGAATTCACGGAGCGGGGCACCCTGGCGGACTACCCCGTCACGGACTGGAGCCGGGACGCCGAGGAGAAGGCGCTGGACGCGGAGTTGGGGCAGGCCATCCAGCAAGCGGCCGACCGCCTGCCGGAGGGCTACCGGGAAGTCTTCCTCTTGAAAGACGTGGATGGCCTCAGCTACGAACAGATCGCGGAAGTGACGGGGGATTCCATCCCCGCCATCAAGAGCCGCCTGCACCGGGCACGGCTCGCGCTGCGGGAGGCCATCGACCTGTTCTACAACCGGGACAATCGCGGGGTGTGAAACCCCCAGGGCGCCTCGGCATCTTCGAACTGGAACGAGGGGAGCCGCAGCCAGCCGAGGTTCGGATGTATACCTGCAAAGATTCCATCAACCTCCTGCTCGAGTTCCTCGAGGGCGAAATGCCCGAGGAGGAGGCGCGGCACCTGCAGGAGCACCTGTCGGGCTGCAAGCCCTGCGAGGAATTCCTCAGCACCTATCGGGCGACGCCCGGCCTCTGCAAGCGCGCCATGGCGCTGAAGATGCCCCGGGAGGTGTCCGCGAAGCTGACGGAGTTCCTGCGCTCGAAGATCAAGTCCTGCTCGTGAATCTGAAACAACTGTCGCTGCCGGAGCTGGAAGCGGCGCTCGCGCCGGCCCAGCCGTCCGCCACCGCGGTGCGCAAGGTGTTCGCGGGCGTCTTCGCCCACGCCCGTCCCACGGTGGACGCCGTCGCGCTGGCGCCCCAGGTGCCTCGCCGGGTCGCGGATCTGCTCCGCGCCCAGGCCCAGATGCCGTCGCTCAAGATTGTGGAGCGGCGTCAGGCGGAAGACGGCTTCGTGAAGTACCTCTTCGAGTCGCCGCTGGGCGGCCGCATCGAAGCGGTGCGCATCCCCATCTTCGAGGAGAAGTACGTCGTCTGCGTGTCCAGCCAGGTGGGCTGCGCGCTGGCGTGCGACTTCTGCATGACGGGCAAGCTGGGCTTCCAGCGCAACCTCCAGACCTGGGAGATACTGGACCAGGTGATGCAGGTGCGCGCGGAGGCGGACCGGCGCGTGGGCGGCGTGGTGTTCATGGGGATGGGCGAGCCGCTGCTCAACTACAAGGAGACCATCCGCGCGGCGCAGATTCTCTCGCACCCTGCCGGGTTCTCCATCTCCGGCACGGCCATCACGTTCTCCACCGCGGGGCACGTGCCCGCGATTCGCCGCTATACGAAGGAAGGGCACCCGTTCCGCCTGGCGTTCAGCGTGACGAGCGCCATCCCGGAGAAGCGCGCGAAGGTGCTGCCCATCGAGAAGACGCACCCGCTGCCGGAGCTGATCCAGGCCATCCGGGAGTACAGCGAGGCGCGGCGCGAGCGGGCGATGATTGCCTACGTGGCCATCCAGGGCTTCAACCTGGGGCGCGAGGACGCGGAGGCGCTGAAGGCGGCGTTCGAGGGCATCCCCATCAAGGTGGACCTCATTGACGTGACGGATCCGACGGGCAAGTACCTGCCGCCCTCCGCGGAGGAGTTGAGCGCGTTCCGGGACCACCTCCAGATTCTGAAGGCGCCCATCGCGCGGCGGTACTCCGGCGGCAAGGAGATTGGAGCGGCGTGCGGCACGCTGGCGGCGAGCCAGTACGGCGGCACGGTGCTGCCCACGCCCGCGGCTTCGTCCCGGCAGGCCTGACGCCCGCTTCGCGCGGCGTTCGTGATTCGACGGCAAGAACCGGAGCGCGGGCCCTGGGCTCGCGGCGCTACGAGGACCGTGCGCCGCGGCGAGGGCCCCGGCGGCGCGACCTCATGCGCGGGCCATGTTCGGAGAGCCGTCGGATGACGCATCGATTGGAAGGGAAGGTCGCCCTGGTGACGGGGGCGGGTTCAGGGATTGGCCGGGCGACGGCGTTGGCGTTGGCCCGGGAGGGCGCGCGGGTGGTGGCGGCCGGCAGACGTATCGAGCCGCTCGAGGAGACGGCGCGCCTGGCTCGCGAGATGGGCGGGAAGGTGGTGGCCCGCGCCGCGGACGTGACGAAGGAGGGCGACGTCGAGGCCCTGGTCCGCTTCACGCGGGAGACGTTCGGGAGGCTCGACGTGGGCGTCAACGCGGCGGGGGGCTCGTTCGGCGGCGGGCCCACGCACACGCTGGACACGGCGTCGTTCCGGGAGTGGATCGACGGGTACCTGGTGAGTGCGTTCCTGTCCACGAAGCACCAGGTGGCCGCGATGCTGGAGTCGGGCGGAGGGAGCGTCATCAACATCGGGACCTTCGTGGGGCACACGAAGGCGATGCCCGGGACGTCCGGCTACGCCGCCGCGAAGACGGGCCTCATCGGGCTCACGCGCACCGTCGCGGCGGAGTACGCCGCTCAGGGCATCCGCGCGAACGTGCTCGTCTCCGGAGGCGCGGACACGCCCATGTTCCGGAGCTGGAACGCCTCCGAGGAGCAGCGCGCCGCCGCCGCGCGGCTGCATGCGCTCCAGCGCGTCGCGGACCCGGAGGAGATCGCCAACGCGGCCGTCTTCCTCGCGAGCGGCGAGGCGTCCTTCGTCACGGGAAGTGTCCTCACTGCGGATAGGGGACTCTCGCTCGTCTGAGAGGCCGGGGCCGGCATCCGGCCCGTGCCTGCGCCCCCCTGCGCGGGGGATGCGAGCGTGGGTTGCCCCTGGAGGCCAGGGGGCTGTCCGTGTTCACCTCCGCGCGGGTGGTGGAAGAGACGGGTTCCCCCGGGCGGGAAGGCGACTTAAGTCTCGCGCCGGGAGTTTCTGGCCCTGGAGGGCACCGCGCGGATGTGGATCGAGCACGTCGACAAGCTGATTGGGATGCTGGGGCCGTTCGGGTTCCTGGTGCTCGGCGTGGCGGCGATGCTGGAGTACGTGGTGCCTCCGTTTCCCGGGGACACCATCGTGCTCATGGGCGGCGTCTACGCCGTGCGCGGGGAGAAGCCCTGGTGGCTGGTGCTCGCGGTGGTGACGGCGGGCAGCGTGTTGGGGGCGTTCATCAACTACGCGGTGGGCCAGTGGCTGGCGAAGCGCTTCGAGGCGCAGCCGGGGCGCTCCTTCTTCGGGCTCACGCACGCGCGGCTGGAGCAGGTGCAGGCGAAGATGCGGCGCACGGGGCCGTGGCTGCTCCTGGTGAACCGCTTCCTGCCGGGCATCCGGGGCGTCATCTTCATCGCGGCGGGGGCGGCGCGCATGCCGCGCTTCAATGCGTTGGTGCTGGGCGCCATCTCCGCGCTCGCGCACAGCGGGCTCATCCTGGCGCTGGGCATGGCGGTGGGCGGCAACCTGGAGCGGCTGACGGTGCTGGTGTCGCGTTACCAGTACGCCGTCATCGGGCTGCTGGTGGTGGCGGCGCTGGGGTTCGGCGTGCGGGCGCTGACGCGGCGGCGTGAGTCGGCCGTGGAACCGTAGCGGGCCCGGCCGGGCAGGAAAATGTGCGGGGACGACCCGCCAGGGTGGGCGCACGTTGCGCGGGCCCGGGGTGGCGCGGTTGAGTCGGGGCATGTTCCGCGCCCGTGCTCGCTGGTGGCTGCTCCTGGTGCTCGTCCTGGTGGGAGGGTGCCGCTGTGGCGACGACCCCAACCTGGGCGGTGCGAGCGCCAGCTTCCGGCCCCAGGCCGAGGTCGTGGACTTCGGCCGGGTGCTGGAGGGCACGCAGGTGCGCCGCTCGCTGACGCTGGTGGCCACGGGCCGCGCGGGCGTCACGGTGGAGGCGGTGACGGACGCGCCCTTCTTCGTCGTCGTGTCCCAGATTGTCGTGAGCGGCAGCGGCACGGGCACGGTGGACATCCTGTTCTCCGCGGGCAACGCGCCGGTGGATGGTGAGCTGGTGCTCACGGCCGGGCGCACCACGGCGAAGGTGAGGCTCACCGGCGTGGGCGTGCGCCCGCTGGCGTGCGTGCCGCAGGGCGAGTGCCGCGAGTCGCGCTTCGACCTGGACTCCGGCCAGTGCATCGAGTCACCGCTGGAGGATGGCGCGTCGTGCATCCCCGGCAGCCGCTGTCAGGAGAACGGCCGCTGCCAGGCGGGCGTCTGCGTGGGGCAGCCGCGCACGTGCGATGACGACAACCCGTGCACGGTGGACAGCTGTTCGCCGACGCAGGGCTGCGTGACGGCGAACGTCGCGTGCCCGGTGCCGGGCAACCCCTGCAAGGTGGGCGTGTGCGACCGCAACGAAGGCTGCAAGGAGGTGGACGTGGCGGACTTCAGCCCGTGCGGCGCGGTGAGCTGCAAGGCGGCGCAGGTCTGCTTCAGCGGCACGTGCCGGTCGGTGACGCCGCCGGACGGCTTCGTCTGCGCGCCGGCCACGCCCTGCCAGGACGAAGGCAAGTGCAGCGCGGGTGAGTGCATGCGTCCGGACGCAGGAGACCTGGAGTCCGTCTTCAGCGCGGAGCTGGGAGGCGCGCCCGTCGCGGAGGACGGAGGGCCCGTGCTGTTGGTGGATGACGGGACGGTCTACGCGTCGGTGTGCGGTGAGGACGCGGGCTGCTGGCTCGCCGCGTACACGGAGAGCGGACTGCTGCGCTACGAGTCGCCCTATGCGGACGGGGGTGTGAGGACGTTGCTCGCGGCGTCGGACGCGGGCGTGGTGGTGCTGGCACCGGAAGCGTTGGAGGCGTACGCGCCCCGAGGCGTGGGCGAGCTGCGCTGGCGCACGTCGCTGGCGTTCGCCGATGCGGCGCGGGACGGAGGGACGCCGGAGGGCGTGCCCGGCACGGGAGCGGGCAGGGTGGCGCTCACGCAGGAAGGGAACGTGCTGACGTACGTCACGTGGAGCGAAGACGCGGGCTCGGATCCGCAGCGCTCCCGGCTGATCATGCTGAGCGCGAACGAAGGCATGCTGTTGGCGACGGGGCCGGAGGAGGACGGCGGTGGAGCGGCGAGGCTCGCCGTGGACGACACGCGAGGCGCGTACCTCTACACGCCGTGGGATGGCCGGCTGGCCTTCACAAGCTGGGCGCAGCCCGAGCCGGGCACGGATGGCGGGATTTCAGGCGCAGGCGTCACGTCACACCTCGGGCCGTACTCCGTGGATGCGCCGAGCCCCACTCAGGCCGGACTGACGACCCGGTTCAATGGCGAGGACGGAGGCATCGCGTCACTGAGCCTCGAACCGCTTGGGCCTGGCGTACCGGACGGTGCGTCGTCACTGGCGCTCGCGTCGGGACGGTTGCTCGTGGGCACGCGGGCCGCCGTGGACACGGATGGAGGCGTGCTCGGCGCACTGGATTGGGACGCGGGCACGCGCACGCTGTCACCGCTGACCGAGCCCGTGCTCATGACCCCCAGTGGCAGGGTCGGTCATGCGTTCGCGCTCGCTTGTGACCGTACGGACGGCACCCCGTGCGTCGATGCGGAACGGCGCACCGTGCTGCGCTCCTTCAGCACGGATGACGGCAAGTCCCTCTCGGACGTGGACGTGCTGCCCTCACCGCTGCTCCCCGGCGCCCTCCATGAAGCCGCGCTGCTGTCGCAAAACACGGTGGGCGTGCTCGCGGACGCGGCGCTGCCGAATGGTCAGCGCCAGGCGTGGCTCGAATGGATCGCCTACGGCAACAAGCTCAACCAGTGCTCCCTGCCGGGCCGCGTGGAGGTCGCGGGCGCGGTGTTCGCGGGCGACCTGCTTCACGTGGCGCTTCGCCGAAACGGTGTCTGGAGGCTGGAGGCCTATCCCGTCGGCGAGCGCGCCGAAGTCCGAGGCTGGCCCCAGCGCAACGCCAGTCCCGCGGGCACACGCCGCGCCGTGCCGTAGGTCAGCCGCCCACGGGGCACGGACCAACGGCGCCCGCCGGACCCGGTCTCTGAAAACCTGTCCGACAGTCGGACAGGTTTTGGCGCTTCGCCTTCGGAGGGCGAGGACGCGGGTGCTTCGCGTCCATGTCAGACCCCCCTGGTTGGATGGCGAGGCTTGGGCGGGGAGGGTGGCGGAGATGGAGTGGGTGAGGGCGATTGCGAAGATGGCGGCGCGGCTGATCCGCTCAGCCGCCCACGGCGGGGTCCACCCAGAGGTCCTCGAAGCGCACCTGCGGCGGCGTCTGATGCAGCCGCAGGTTCTGCACGGAGGCCACCGCCACCGCGTGCGTGCGGTCGTGGTACAGCGGGATGAGCGGGCAGTCCTCGCGCGCCAGCAGCTCCGCGCGCTTGTACAGCTGCGAGCGCAGCTCCGGATCAATGGACACGCGCGCCTCGGCGGTGAGCCGGTCCAGCTCCGCGTTCCTGTAGCCCAGCGGGTACACCGTCTGCGCGCTGGAGTTGAGCAGGAAGTGCAGGAACGCGTCAGGGTCCGGGAAGTCCGCCAGCCACAGCGTGCGGAAGGCCGGGACCTTCCCCTCGCGCAGGCGCGGCAGGTACTCCTCGGCGGGCATCTGTTCGTGGCGCAGCTCCAGGAGTCCCGCTTGAATCAGCGGCCGGAAGAGCACCGCGTCCTCGGCGGATGTGTCGCGGCCCACCGGGTGGTGCAGGGTGAGCTGCAACCGCCGCACGCCCGCCTCGCGCAGCAGCCGCTCCGCCAGCGTCAGGTCCGGCACCGGCGCGGGCCCCAGCTCCTGGGCCCCGTCCAGCAGCTCCGGAGGCGTGAAGGTGCGGGCCACCCGCGCGCCCGGGTGGAACTGCTCCACCACGCCCTGCAGGTCCATGCCCGCGCGCAGCGCGCGCCGCACGCGCACGTCGTTGTAGGGGGCCTCGTTCAGGTTGAAGCCCAGGAACGCCGTGGAGGGCGTGGTGCTGGTGACCACCTGGTGCGCGTCCAGGCCGTTGGCCTGCGTGTGCTCCACGTGCAGGAACGACACGAGGTCCAACTGTCCGTCCAGCAGCTGCCGCATCGCCTGGTTGCGCGTGTCCGAGAGGACGAACTCCAGCCGGTCCAAAAGGGGCAGTCCGCCGCGCCAGTAGGTGGCGTTGCGCTCCAGCACCATCCGGTCCGGCTGCATGCCCACGACGCGGAAGGGCCCCGTGCCCACCAGCTTCCCCGCCGGGTCCACCTTCGCCACCGCAGTGGCGGTCAGCGCCATCAGCTGGAGGAAGAACACCTTGGGCTCGCGCAGGCGGATTTCCAGTGTGCCCTCGTCCAGCGCCTCGATGCCCGTCACCTCGCGCGCCATGCCGCTGGAGTACTCGCGCGCGCCCTCCACGTCCTCCAACAGGCTGCGGTCCGGCGAGCGCAGCGCCGGGTCCATCAGCCGCTCCAGGTGGCGCTTCACGTCCTGCGCGGTGAGCAGGGCGCCGTCGTGGAAGGTGACGCCCCGGCGCAGGTAGAAGCGGTAGCGGCGCGCGGACGGGTCCGCGTCCCAGCGCTCGGCCAGGTCGGGCACCAGCATGCCGTCCTCCAGCCGCACCAGGCAGGAGAAGAGGCACGCCGTCAGCTCCGCCATCTGGTTCTCCACGCTGAAGAGCGGATCCACCGTCTGGCGCGCGCGCAGCGAGCCCCCCTGATGCAGCCCCACGCGCAGCGTGCCGCCCACGCGGGCGCGGGGCAGCTGGAAGCGGAACACCTCCGCCTCCAGGCTGGCCGTCTCGTGGCCCAGCTGGTCCACCGTGCGGTCCAGCCCGTCGCCAATGCGGATGACCCGGCGCGCGTCCTCGCGCACCTGCGCGATCTCCTCACGGATGGACGCGTCGCCCCGGGTGAGCACCTGGTGCGCGGAGCGCAGCTCCTCGATGGCCGCGCTCAGGCGCATCACCGCCTCGGACAGGTCGCGGCCGGTGCGCGCCTGGGCCTCCGCCTTCTGGCCGGCGCTCTGGCCCACGCGCGACATCTCCTGAATCTGGCGCACCAGGTCCCGCGCGTTGCCGGACTGCTCGATGGCCATGCGCGTGATGTCCTCCACGCGCTGGGCCACGCGCTTGCTGGCCTCCACGACCGTGGCGCCCTGCGCCTCCAGCTGCTGCGTCTCCATCACCGTGGCCTCCACGGCGGCGAAGGTGCGCTGGGTGATGGTGCGGATTTCGGCCAGGGCCTCGGAGGCGCGGTCGCCCAGGGCCACACCCGCGGTGGCCTGCTCGCGGCCCTCCTGCACCAGCGCCACGGCGGTCTCCACCGCGTCGCGGATGCCCGTCACCATGGTGCCAATCTCGCGCGTGGAGCGCGTGGTGCGCTCGGCGAGGCTGCGGATTTCGTTGGCCACCACGCCGAAGGGGCGGCCGTGCTCGCCCGCCTGCGCGGCGATGATGGCGGCGTTGAGGGCCAGGAGGTTCGTCTGGTCGGCGATCTCCTGGATGACGTCCACGATGCGGCCAATCTCCAGCGACCGCGTGCCGAGCATCTCCATCAGCTCGGCCGCCTTGCGCACCGTCTCCTCCACCCGGTACATGCCCTGCACGCTGTCGCCCACCAGCGACTCGCCGCGCTGGGCGGTGGCGGTGACGGCCACGGCCATGCTGTTGGTCTCCATGGCGCGGCGGCGCACGGCGTAGATGCCGCCCTCCACCAGCGCGACGAAGTCCTCCGCCTCCGAGGCGAAGCGGCCCAGCTCGTCACCCGACGCGGCGATGTGGGTCAGCCGCTCCGTCATCGCCTGGGTGAGGCCGCTGGTGCGCTGGCTGAAGTCGTTGACCGTCTCCAGGCCGTCCACCACCTGATGCAGCCGCTCGGTCATCTCCAGCAGGGCGCCCGTCGTCTCGTGCGCGAAGGTCTCAATGTGCTGCACGCGCTTGATGGCCACCTGGAGGCTGCTGCCGTTGCCGCCCACGGCGGAGAGCGTGCGCTCCACGGCGCCGCCCTGACGGCGCGCGGCCTCCAGCAGCATGCGGGCCTGCTCGCTCACGCCGTTGCCGGTGCGGTGCAGGTTGCTCGTCACGCGCTGCACCTGGGACAGCGCGCGGCGCAGGGACAGGATGAGGCGGCGCAGGTCCTCCTGGCCCTCGAAGCCCGTGTGGATGGGCGTGGTGAGGTCGCCTTCCGCCAGGCGGGACATCAGGTCGCGCCGCTCGCGCCGCCGCATGGACGCGAAGCGGAACCACGACAGGTAGCTGCCGATGAGCCACAGGAACGGCACGCCGAGCAGCAGCACCGCCCACCCGGCCGTGTCATCCGGCTTGCCCGTCACCCACCACAGCACGAAGCCCAGGATGAGTGCGGAGACGAGCGCCGCCACCAGCCCGAACGAGAAGAGGTACCGTTTGGCGCCCATGGACGGGGGTGACGCTAACCCGCCTTCTCGCGCCGGTCCTGATTTCGACGCATGCTTCACGGGACATGAAGGCCCTCTTCGCCATCGCCATGCTGGCGCTCCCGGGAATCCCCGCCAGCACGGGCGCCGAGGCCGCCCGGAGCGGAAGCTCGGTCCGGTTCGTCTTCGCGTGGCGGGGCGTGCCGGTGGGGACGGTGGGGCTGTCCCTGGACGCGGGGCGGTTCACGTACACCAGCCGGCACCTGCACGTGCGAGACGGCCACGCGGGCGAGCGCGTGCGCGAGGTGACGCTCCCCGTGGACGCCACAGGGCGCGTGACGGCCGGGGACGCGGTGCCCCAGGCGCTGTGGCTGTGGCGGGGCCCCCCTCCCGAGGGCTGCGTGAAGGGCCGCGAGGAGCTGTCCGGCCAGGAGGGCCCCCACTGCGTCACGGCGAGGGGCCCCACCAGCGCCGAGGGCACGATGCTGGGTGCCCGCTTCCGCGCCCGCTACGACGACCGGGGGCAGCTCCAGGCGCTGGAGGTGGGCGACTCCCGCTTCACCCGGGCGGCCCCCGGGGAGCGGCTGCGCGCCCCGCCGGAGCTCTTCGCGGACGGAGTCCCCGTGGAGGGGGGCACCGGAGGCGCGCTGGCGCTCGCGCCGCGAGGAGACGGGCCGTCCTTCACCGTCCCCCCGCGCCTGCCGGAGATGACGGAGTGGACGCCCGCGGCGGCGCGGGCCCTGTCCGCGAAGGTGCACGCGGCCTTCCCGGACAAGGGGCCCACGGCGGCGGACTGGCGCCCGGGAGGGGAGGGCGAGGCCGGAGGCTGCCTGGCGCACGCCCTGCGCTACGCGTCCCTGGCTCGCGCGCGGGGCCAGCGGGTGGGGCTGGTGCACGGGCTGCTGGTGGTGGACGGCGGACCGGCCCGGCCGCACGCCTGGGTGCGGGTGGCGCTGAAGGGCGGCGGGACGCTGGAGTTGGACCCCACGTCCCTGGACCCCGTGCGCCCGGACACGCACCTGGCGCTGGCGCTGGTGCCGCCGGAGGGCCCCGCGCTGGAGGCAGGGGAGCGCTGGCTGGCGCTCCTGCGCGGGGACTACCGGGTGGTGCGCGCTACTCGAACGGAATGACGGACAGCTTCGCGCCGGGCTTCACTTCCAGGATTTCCTTCGCGCGGGCGGGCAGGTGGATGACGGTGTTGTCCAGCCGGGCCGTGCAGCGCACGGAGCGGAAGCGGTTGCGGCCGGATTCGCGCTCGGCGGCGACCAGCACATCGTCGCCCTCCAGCTCGAAGTCCTCCTCCGCCAGCTTCATCGTGCGGTAGCGGCGCACCAGGGAGATGTCCGCCGTGTCCGCCTCGAAGTGCGGGCCGCCGTCGAACGGGTCGATGCGCTCCACGTAACGGAAGCCCACCCGCTCCAGCATCCGCTGCACGCCGCGCGTGGCCGGGCCCACCTCTCCCAGCACCTTCTGCACGCGGTCCGGGAAGAGCGACGCGTAGATGTCCGACGCGGGGAACAGCTCCTTGATGAACTCCTTGTTCTGGCGGCTCAGCCGGTCCGCTTCCAGGTAGGTGAGGCCGGTGAACTTCTTGCCGCACGCCTCCCAGAGCAGGCTGCGGCCGTCCGGGAGCAGCGGCGGGAGCAGCTCCGCCAGCACGCGCGGCCGGAACAGCCGCCGGTGCATGGCGATGAAGAGGAAGCGCACGAAGGACAGCTGCTTGCCGGGCTTGTCCGGCGTCGCGCGGTAGGGCGGGTCCACCACCAGGCCGCCAATCTCCGTGGGGCCCTCGTAGTTGTACGCGATGGACAGCACCTTGTGCCGCAGGTGCCGCTCCAGCGAGGCGGAGTAGTGCTCGCGCTCGCTCACCTCATAGTAGATGTGCGGCGCGTCGTACGTCCCGTGCTGGGCGATGATCATCGACGTGCCGATGATGAGGTTGTTGCGCACGTCCTCCAGCACGAAGAGGTACTCGCGCTCGAACGGGTCCTTCACCTTGCCGGCGAAGCTCTTCACCGACTTGTCGATGATGGCCTCGAGCGTCTCCTCGTTGTTCGGCAGGTTGACCGTGTTCAGCACCGCGGCAAGACGCTTCAGGCCGGGCAAGTCGGTTTTCTGGACGTCTCGCAGCACGAGCATGGGGCACACTGAAGGGCGCCCCGGGAAGGGAGCGCCGGAAGGGCCCGTGACCTTACACCACGCCCCCGTCCCGTCAGCCCCCTGCATGCTCCCCTGTCAATGACGCGTTGCGTTCAGGACATCGCTCCGCCGTCCGCTCGCTGGGTATGGGCGGCGTGGCTCCCGACGTGAAACATGTCTCAATCCGGGGAAGGGCCTGCCTGCCCGCATGCTGTGTTGTCAGGCGTCTGGGAATGGTTTGGCGGGGGAATGAAGTGAGGGAATGGTTTGGGGTAGTGTTTGTCAAAGCTTTGCCGTCAAAGCATCAACCCCTCCCCTCCCCCCTCCCAAGGATTCAGCATTGAAAGCACTGCACCTCTGGCTCGCGGCCTGTCTGCTCCCGAGCCTCGCTGCGGCGGAAATCGTCTGGCGGGGCGATTTCGAGACGGGAAACCGTTCCCAATACAGCGTGGAACAAATGGTGAGCTCGGACCGGCTCCAGGTGGTGACGAGCCCGGTGTCGGAGGGCAAGTACGCCCTCAAGGCCACGGTGAAGCAGGGCGATGACCCCATCAACTCCAGCGGCAACCGCAATGAACTGGTGTACCTGAGCAACGAGAAGGTGGGTTCGGAGTACTGGTACCGCTGGAAGGTGATGTTCGCGAACGACTTCCCCAGCGTGGACGCGTGGCAGCTCTTCACGCAGTGGCACCACGACGGGTGCTGCGGGTCGCCGCCGATTGAGTTCTTCGTGAAGGGCGAGCTCATCCGCCTGACGCTGAACGACAGCGGCACGGTGTGGAGCACGGCGCTCAAGCGCGGCACGTGGCAGGAGTTCGTCTTCCACGTGAAGTGGTCCCCGGACGCGTCCGTGGGCTACGTGGAGCTGTGGCACAACGGCGCGCAGGTGCTGAAGAAGACCTACGCCAAGACGATGTTCTCCGGCCAGAACAACTACCTGAAGCTGGGGCTGTACCGGGCGGACACCATCAAGCCGGTGGGCGTCGTCTACCACGACGGGATGATCCAGGCGACGAAGCGCGAGGACGTGTTCCCGGTGGTGCAGCCGGATCCGGAGCCGGTGGTGGACGCCGGCACGCCGGTGGACGCGGGGACGCCGGTGGACGCGGGCTCGCCGCAGGATCCGGACCCGGTGGTGGACGCGGGCAGCCCGGTGGATCCGGACCCCGTGGTGGACGCGGGCACGCCCGTGGACCCGGCCCCGGTGGTGGACGCGGGCACGAGCACGGGTGTGAAGCCGGCGCCGCTGGACGAGGACGAGGGCGACGCGAACTTCCACGGTGGCTGCTCCGCGAGCGGTGGTTCGCTGGCCGCGTTCTCGCTGCTGGGGCTCCTGGGCCTGGCGCGGGCGCGCCGCCGCCGGAGCTGAAGCGTCGTCCCTGAAGGACCCTCCCGCTCCGGTGCGTCCGGGGCGGGAGGTGGGTTGAAGGAGTCCGCGCTTCCATGCGAGGAGGCGCGGGATGACTCCTCCCCGATTGGCGCTGTGCAGCCTCCTGCTGTGGACCGCGTGCGCGGGCCCGGAGGTGCGAGCGCCACGAAGCTACTCCCAGATAACGATGGACTCCGCGACGACGGGGTGTCTGCGCAATCCGGCGTGTGCCTCGCAGGTGGGGCAGGACGCCATCCTGCCGTGGCTGTCCCGAGCCGCGGCCCGAGCGGCCGAGGCCGCGGCGGTGATGCGCCTGTGGGAAGCGGCGGAGGTGGCCCGCGTGGAGCACGTGCTGGTGGAGTGCGCGAAGCGGGCGAACTTCGAGGTGAACGAGCGGATGCTGGGGCCGGGCCGGCGGACGACCCGCGAGATCTGCGAGGAGAAGGTCGTGGACTCGAACGGACGGACGGTCAAACGGGGCGTGCTGTTGGGGAACGCGAAGCACGAGGCCGCGCTGGCGTGCGTGCAGGAGCAGCTGGGCGCCACGGACGCGGGCCGGTTCAGCCTGGAACCGCGCTACCTGCGGGATGCTCAGACGGGCCGGACGCGGTGGTTGGACCCGGAGGAGGTGGCGCGCTGGCTGGCCGCCGGACAGTTCTTCCTGCTGACAGGGACCATCGCGCCGGATGTGGTGCTGCACGCCTTGGGAAACCCACTCCAGGCGCAGCGGGTCTACGACTTCAAGTTCCCGTGCCCCGTGACGAACCCTCCCAGGTGGGAGACCTACCCTGAAGGACATCCGTTCGCGAAGCAGGAGCAGGGCGAGGTCTACTCACTGCTCCTTGGCAAGGACACCGCTCCTCGCCTCGTGTCTCCGAACCTGGGAGTCAAGTAATGGCCACGAGCTATCCAGAGAGCCGTGTCACCCTCGACATCGAAGGTGAGCCGATCGTCGTCCTGCGCGAGGCGGTGAGCATCGCGTTCTTCATGGGGGGACCCCACGAGGAACTGGCCTTGCCGCTCTGCCGTGCCCTGGAACGTTACCGGCGTGCCATCGAGCCCCGCTCCCTGGCGTGGTACGTGGACCGCCACGGTGATTGGAGTCCCCTGGCCGAAGAGGCTGATGCATTCCTGACCGAGGCGGTGATGCACCCGGCGACCGGGCGCATTGAAGTGAGCGAGAAGCCCGACTCCGTGACGGGGATCCGGTTCAAGTACCGGGGCCGAGGGTTGCCTCAACAACCCTTCTTCCAGCTCACACCGCATGGCACCTTCGCCGCGGAGTTCTGGCTCCCCATCGAGTTCCTGGAGCATCCCGGTCCGGAATGGGTGCGTGCGCTGGCCCTCGAACTGGGACGAGAGCTGCCCTTCCACTCTGGTTACGTGGGACTCTCCTTCGACGCCTGGGGCTGGGCGGAGTCCACCACTCCGGTCATGAAGGCGAAGGGGTTCCGCCATCCTGGCCTTCTGCTGCCAGGACTGGAGACCCTGGCGACGAAACTGGGAACGCGGCTCTGGGGGCCAACGTGGCTCAACTTCCTGGGCCCGCCCGTGCTCAACGAACTGGGCGGCGTGGAGGGACTTCGCTCCCGGCTGCACTCGCCTTCGACGCAGGTCGAAGCCCTGTCCCCAGACCGCGCAGTGGTGTCCCTGGGCCCGGTTCCTGAAGCCGGGGACGTGGAGGCCGGTGACACACTGCCTGCGTACCGCGAGCTGGCTCGCTTGCTGGAGCCGTGGCTCTACGCGCACCAGGGGGCCTGGGGCGGCCTCACTGAAGCCGAAGTCCGCCAGTGGGAGCGCCGCTTCCTCTGACCTCGCTGTGGCATCATCCCCGGACGCCATGTCGCAGACGCCTCGCAAGGTCTCGCTCGTCCTGAGCTTCCAGTACCCCGGCAAGTACGCCTTCACCGTGCTCGCCGGCGCCGTGGAGGCGGACCCCGCGCTCGCGGATGTTTCGCTGCACTTTCCTCGCAGCCGCGAGGCCCTGCTGGACACCCTGCGCCAACGCGTGGACGCGGGCGACACCGTCGTCGCCGCGTGGTCCTTCTACTCCGCCAGCTTCGGCCCCTCCGTGGAGGAGCTGACCTGGGTCCGCGAACGGCTGGAGGGCCGCGACGTCCTCTGCATCGCGGGCGGCGTGCACGCCACCGCCGAAACCCTCCAGACCCTCCAGGCCGGCTTCGACCTCGTCGCCGTGGGCGAGGGCGAACACACCCTGCGCGCCCTCCTGGCCCGCGTCCTCAAGGGCGAGGACCCGCGCACCACGCACGGCACCGCGCACCTCAAGGACGGCAAGCTCGTGCAGCACGGCCACGGCGAGGGCGTGCGCCTGGACGACTTCCCCGCGTTCGCCGTGAAGCACGTGAAGTACGGCGCCATCGAGATCACCCGCGGCTGCATCTACGCCTGCCGCTTCTGCCAGACGCCCTTCATGTCCAAGGCGCGCTTCCGGCACCGCACCATCCCCAACATCGCCCACTGGGCCCGTGAGCTGCTGCGCATGGGCCGGCGCGACGTGCGCTTCATCACCCCCACGTCCCTGTCCTACGGCACCGCCGACGAGACCGTGAACCTGGCCGCCGTGGAAGAACTGCTCGCCGCCGTGAAGGAGGCCACGGCCCCGGACGGGCGCATCTTCTACGGCACCTTCCCCTCGGAGGTGCGCCCGGAGCACGTCACGCCGGAGGCCCTGGCCCTGCTCAAGCGCTACGTGGCCAACGACAACCTCATCATCGGCGGCCAGTCCGGCTCCGAGCGCATCCTCCAGGCCACCCGGCGCGGCCACGACGTGGAGACCGTGGTGCGCGCCGCGCGGCTCGCGGTGGAGGGCGGCTTCGTGCCCAACGTGGACTTCATCCTGGGACTGCCGGGGGAGGAGCCCTCGGACGTGGAGGCCACGCTGGACCTCATGCAGCGGCTGTCCGACCTGGGCGCCCGCGTGCATGGCCATACCTTCATGCCGCTGCCCGGCACCCCGTACCGGGACGCGGCCCCCGGCCGCCTGGACGCGCGCACCCGGCAGCGGCTGGACTTCCTCGCGTCCCAGGGCCGCCTGTATGGCCACTGGAGGGCGCAGGGCGTGCTGGCGGAGGCCATCGCCGCGCGCAGACAGCCGCGCGCCCGCTAGCGCCGGGCGTTACACTGGCCCTCGCGATGGCTGAACAGACGCCCTATTGGCTCCTCATCTCCGTGCTCTTCAGCTCCCAGCCCCTCACCCCGGCGCTGGCCATGACGCTGCACGAGGCCGCCTTTGAGCTGTACTCGCGCGGCGAGGGCTCACGCGAGGTGGCCGGCGATCTCATCTCCGGCCGCGTGAACAACCTGCGCAAGGACGTGTCCCTGGGCGGCATCGCCGGGCCCGCCTTCGAGGCCGAGATCGAGACCGAGCGCGGCTCCGGCGTCGTCCGCTTCATCCTCACCCGCCAGGGCCTGGAGATGATGAAGGCCCAGCCCCCGGCAGCTCCCAAGAAGCCCCAGTACCTCAACTGAGGAGGGGGCCGCCCGGCCGCCCGGCCGCTCCCGGAACGGCGCCCCGTCACCACCTTGAGGGCTCAAGGGAGGAATGGCGGCATGGACCCCAAGGACGAATACCTCAAGAAGAGCGCCGGCATCCCGCTGGATCCCAGCAAGCAGAAGGACCCGGAAGAGCACGGCGACACGGTGCCCGCGGAGGGCCGCTCCGAGGAGCTCAACGACGTCACCGGGCAGAACGGCGGCCAGCGCACCGACGTGGACCAGCCCTGGAACGACACGCGGCACCGGCACGACGGCATCCGCGACCAGTACAGCGACGACAGCGACAAGAAAAAGCCCTGAGGTCTCCCCCAGGGCTTCATGAAGTCAGTGCTGTGAAGACGGCCTGGGGCGAGGGGACTACTCGCGCTCCAGGTCCAGCTTCATGCCGCCCATGTGCAGGATGGACTGGGACATGGACACCGCGGACATGGTGGCCAGGTCTTCAATCGCCTGCAGCTCCTCGCTCCTGGGCTCCGCGCCCGTGCCCGTCTGCGAGGCCGCGGCCTGCTGCTGGGGCTGTTGCCCGGTGACGTTCACCGGCGTGGAGGTGGCGCCCGAGGTGTAGGTGCCCAGGAGTGAGCCGTGCGGCGTGGCCCCCATCTGCGCCAGCGCCGACGACACCACCGACGCGCCCGTCAGCTGCGCGCCCGTCTTCGGCTGCGCGGCCGCGCCCGACATGAGCGAGCCAAAGCGGCTGCCCGACACGGAGGAGGCGGTGTTCGTCGTGGCCGGCTGCACCCGCGGACCGGAGAGGGACGTGATGCGGTTCATGGCGGCTCCCGTCAAAAAGGCCCCGGTCGACTGAAGAGGCACACCCGAAGGCGTACCCGTGGGGCTTCAAGTTCGTTCTCCCCATTATCGCCCTGGGCCCGGGGAAGTTGCCTCTTCCGCCCTACAAACAGCGAAGGCCGCGAAATCCCAGGGAATTTCCCCCTGGGACGCCGCGGCCTTCAGCGCTGCTCAGCCTTCAGGATGATCCGCCGGGCCTAGAACTGGTGGGCCTCGGTGGACTCGTGCAGGGCCAGGGTGCTGGCGCTGCCGCCGGAAATCACTTCGGCGACCTGGTCGAAGTAGCCGGTGCCCACCTCGCGCTGGTGGCGCGTGGCGGTGTAGCCGTGCTTCTCCGCGCCGAACTCGGACTGCTGCATCTCGCTGTAGGCCGCCATGCCGCGGTCCTTGTACTGACGGGCCAGCTCGTACATGGAGAAGTTCAGCGCGTGGAAGCCCGCCAGGGTGACGAACTGGAACTTGTAGCCCATGGCGCCCAGCTCGCGCTGGAACTTGGCGATGGTGCTGTCGTCCAGGTTCTTCTTCCAGTTGAAGGACGGCGAGCAGTTGTACGCGAGCATCTTGTTGGGGAACTGCTTGCGGATGCCCTCTGCGAAGGCCTTGGCCTGCGCGAGGTCCGGGGTGCTGGTCTCGCACCACACCAGGTCCGCGTACGGGGCGTAGGCCAGGCCGCGCGCGATGGCGCACTCCAGGCCGCCCTTGATGCGGTAGAAGCCCTCGCCCGTGCGGCCCGCCGCCTTGTCGATGAAGGCGTGGTCGTACTCGTCCGCGTCGCTCATGAGCAGCTTGGCGCTGTCCGCGTCCGTGCGGGCCACGAGCAGCGTGGGCACGCCCATCACGTCCGCCGCCAGGCGCGCCGCGGTCAGCGTGCGCACGAAGTGGCTGGTGGGCACCAGCACCTTGCCGCCCATGTGGCCGCACTTCTTCTCGCTGGCCAGCTGGTCCTCGAAGTGCACGCCCGCGGCGCCCGCTTCGATCATGCCCTTCATCAGCTCATAGGCGTTGAGCGGACCGCCGAAGCCGGCCTCCGCGTCCGCGATGATGGGCGCGAACCAGTTGCGGTCCTTGCGCCCTTCGGCGTGGTCAATCTGGTCCGCGCGGCGCAGGGCGTTGTTGATCTTCTTCACCACGGAGGGGACGGAGTCCGCCGGGTAGAGGCTCTGGTCCGGGTACATCTGGCCGGCGTTGTTCGCGTCCGCGGCGACCTGCCAGCCGGACAGGTAGATGGCCTTGAGGCCCGCGCGCACCATCTGCACGGCCTGGTTGCCGGTGAGCGCGCCCAGCGCGTTGATGTAGTCCTCCGTGTGGAGCAGCTCCCAGAGGCGGCGGGCGCCCAGCTCCGCCAGCGTGTAGCTCACGCGGATGGAGCCGCGCAGCTTCTCCACGTCCTTCTCGGTGTAGTTGCGCTTGATTCCCTCGAAGCGCTGGGCATGGAGCTTCGCGTGAGGGGAGGCATCGGAAGTGGTCGGCGTCGCGTCGTACATGCCAGGACTCCTCGGGCTTGAGTGAAGGGTGGAAGGAACGTCGTTGAAGCGGTTGGAAGAGCTCAGGACCGCGGGTCGAGGGCCTCGTAGGCCGGCAGGGTGAGGAAGTCCTCGAAGGCGGAGGCGGTGGACAGCTGCTCGAAGAGGGCGCGGGACTTCTCCATGTGCGCCTGGCCGTAGCGCTCCACGGCGCCCTCGCGGCCCATCCGGGCCATCTCCTCCTCGAGCAGCTTGCGGAACAGCTCCGGCGTCACCTTGCGGCCGTCCTCCAGCGTGGCCTCGTGGTGGATCCACTGCCACACCTGGGCGCGGGAGATCTCCGCCGTGGCCGCGTCCTCCATCAGGTTGTAGAGCGGCACGCAGCCCAGGCCGCCCAGCCACGCGGCGGTGTACTGGATGCCCACGCGGATGTTGTGGCGCAGGCCCTCTTCCGTGCGCGTGCCGGACGGCACCTTGAGCAGGTCCGCCTCCGTGACGCGCACGTCCTCGCGCTTGTTGGCCACCTGGTTGGGGCCCTTCATCCGCGCGTCGAAGATGTCCTTCGCCACGGGGACCAGGCCCGGGTGCGCCACCCAGGTGCCGTCATGGCCGTTGTTCGCCTCGCGCTCCTTGTCCGCGCGGACCTTGGCCATCACCGCGTCGTTGGCGGCCGTGTCCCCCTTGATGGGGATGAAGGCGGCCATGCCGCCCATGGCGTGCGCGCCCCGGCGGTGACAGGTCTGGATGAGCAGCTGCGAGTAGGCGTTGAGGAAGCCCTTGTCCATGGTCACCTGCCCGCGGTCGGGCAGCACCACGGACGCGTCCGACTGGAGCGTCTTGATGAAGCTGAAGATGTAGTCCCAGCGGCCGCAGTTGAGGCCGGCCGAGTGCTCACGCAGCTCGTAGAGGATCTCGTCCATCTCGAACGCGGCGGGCAGCGTCTCGATGAGGACCGTGGCCTTGATGGTGCCGTTCGGGATGCCCAGCTCCTTCTGGGCCAGCTGGAACACGTCGTTCCACAGCCGGGCCTCCAGGTGGCTCTGCATCTTGGGCAGGTAGAAGTAGGGGCCCGTGCCGCGCTTCAGCTGCTCGCGCGCGTTGTGGAAGAAGAACAGGCCGAAGTCGAAGAGCGAGCCGGAGATGGGCTTGCCGTCGATGCGCACGTGGCGCTCCGGCAGGTGCCAGCCGCGCGGGCGCACGAAGAGCACCGCGTGCTTGTCATTCAGCGCGTAGTGCTTCCCGTTCTCCGCCGTGAAGGAGATGGTCTTCCGGACCGCGTCGCGCAGGTTCAGCTGGCCGCGCACCACGTTGTCCCAGGTGGGGCTGTTGGCGTCCTCGAAGTCCGCCATGAAGACGCTGGCGCCGGAGTTGAGCGCGTTGATGATCATCTTGCGGTCCACCGGACCGGTGATTTCCACGCGCCGGTCCTGCAGGTCCGCCGGCACCGGGGACACCTGCCAGTCGCCCTTGCGGACCTCCGCCGTCTCCGGGAGGAAGTGCGGGCGCTCGCCCTTGCGCCACGCCTGGGCCACCTTCTTGCGCCGCTCCAGCAGGGCTTCCCGCCGTTCACCGAAGGCGCGGACCAGCTTCGCCACGAAGGCCATGGCGTCCTGCGTCAGCACCTCCGCGTAGTCCGGATGCCAGGCCCCCTCCACGGTCACGCCGGGGCCGAAGGCCGGAGGATTCTGGGAGGTGCGCGCGTCCATGTCGGCTCCTGACGTGATGCGTTGTAAAAACGGCTCAACGGGCTGAAAGATGCCCCTCCCGTCTAGGGAAGGGAAGCCTTGGTCAATTAGAAGCCGCTTGCCTGTAAGCCCGTCAACATCCTCTGGATTAAATCTGTAAATCGCCTGACGCAGCGGGACACAACCCCCCGGAATCACAGCGCCGGGGGGAGTGCGCAATCGGGCCCGCGGGTTTCCGTAGGTAGGAATGAGGCCCCCATGTGCCAAGCGGGGGCCTGACGGAGAGGTCACCTCATGGACGTCACGACACGCTGCAGGGCCTGTTCGAGGGAGCTGTCCGGGGAGGCGCTGCGCTGCCCGCACTGCCGCAAGCGCACCGTGCCGATGCACCGGGGCGAGGGGCGGGCGCTGCTGGGCGTCTGCTCGGCGCTGGCGCGCGAGCTGGACGTGGATGTTTCGCTGGTGCGGGTGGCGTTCGTGCTGATGCTGTTCGCCTCCGCGGGGATGAGCGCGGCGCTCTATCTGCTGCTCTGGGCGTTCATCCCGGCGAAGGCCTACGGCCGCGCCCCGCTGCAGGGGACGCTGGACTGGGTGTCCAAGGTGGCGAACACGCCGGTGGACGACGACTCGCCCCGCTGGGAGAAGCGCGTCTGACGTGTGGCCGGCGTCGGGTGCGTCCCGCTAGACGCGCCAGACGCCCGCCACGGTCTCCATGCGCTCGGCCACGCCGCGCAGCGCGAGCGTCATCCGCTGCGTGCCGTGCATGGCCTGGAGCGTGTCGTCCATCATCCGGGACAGGTCCGTGACGGCCATGAAGATCTGGGCGATGCCGGCGTTCTGCTGGATGACGGCGGCGGCGATCTGCTGGGCCGCGGACGCGTTGTCCTGGATGATGTCCGCCAGCGCGCGCAGGCTCTGACCGCTTTCGCGCACCTGCGCCAGGCCCGCCTCGGAGTGGCGCTGGCCTTCTTCCGACAGCGCCACGGTGTCGCGGATGCCGCCGCGGATGGCGTCCAGGATGTCGCGCACGCGGTCGGTGGCCTGGATGGACTGGTCCGCGAGGCTCCGGATTTCGCGCGCCACCACGCCAAAGCCCTTGCCGTGCTCGCCGGAGCGCGCGGCTTCGATGGCCGCGTTGAGCGCGAGCATGTTGGACTGGTCCGCCAGGTCCTTCACCGTCTGGGTGATGCCGCCAATCTGGTGCGTGCGCTCGTGGAGGGAGGAGATGCCCTCCGCCAGGCGCGTGCCGTGGTCGCGCAGCTGTTCGAAGCCGTCCAGGCTGGCGCCGAGCGCCGTCTGGCCGGAGCCGCCCACCTCGCGCGCCCGCGCCACCAGCGCCAGCACCGCCTGCGAGCGCTCCGCGGCCAGCTGCGAGGTCTGCTGGATCTCCTTCGCGGTGACCTGCGTCTCCTGGATGGCGGCGCCCTGCCGGGTGAGGATGCGCTCCTGCTGCTCGGTGGCCTGGGTGAGCTCGCCCACGGTCTGCCCCAGCACGCGGGTGGCCTGCTGGAGGCTGGTGGTGGACTCGCGCAGGTGGTCCATCATCCGGGAGAAGGCGGAGGCCAGTTCGCCCACCTCGTCCTGGTGGCCGTGGGCCTCCACCTTCTGGGTGAGGTCGCCCTCGCGCACCACGCGGGTGACGAGCTCGCTCAGCGTGGCGATGGGCCGCGTCACGCCGCGCGCCAGGGCCCAGGCGGCCAGGACGGCGATCCCCAGGAGCGCGGCGCCCGCGAGCAGGCTCAGTTGCAGGAAGCGCCCCAGGGGGAGGAAGGCCTCGGTCTCCTCCAGCGCCGCCACGAAGCGCCAGTCCTGGCCCGCGGAGAAGCGGTGGTTGGCGTCCTTGTGGGCCTCGGCGCGCACGGGGTTCGAGAGGTTCGGCGTGCCCCCCGCGCGGGCGCTGAAGAGGCTCTGGCCGTCCGGGGTGAGGATCTCCAGGGTGAAGCTCTTCTGTCCCCGGTCCTGGGCCCGCTGGAGCGCGCCCGTGACGACCTTCTCCAGCTGGCCCCAGTCATACGCGGCCAGCAGCACGCCCACGCGCGCGCCGGAGATGGGGCTGAGCACGGGCAGGGCCAGGGGCATCACGAGGCGGTCCAGGAACGGGTCCTTCTTCGCGAGCGCGCCGGTGAGGATGGCGGGGTCCAGCCGGTCCTCCAGCGCGGCCTGGAACCAGGGGGAAGCGCGCACCTCCTGTTCGCGTCCGGCGAAGGCCTGGCGCAGCTGGGGCTGGCTGACGGAGACGGCGCGTCCGTCGGGGGTGAAGAGCACCAGGCCCGCGAAGCTGGTGTGCCGGCCGTTGAGCGAGGTGAGCACCGCGTCGCTCTTGGCGTAGGTGTCGAAGAGGAGCGCGCCGCGCACGATGGCGTCCTCGGTCCACGCGCGGGCGTTCGCTTCGCGCTCGTGCAGCGAGGCTTCGATGAGGTCCCGCAGGCCGTCCGCCTCCACCTGGAGGACGCCGCGCACCTGCTGCTCCAGGTTGCGCCGGATGACGTGGACCCCCGCGCCGACGGCGGGGACGAGCGCCGCGACGAGCAGCAGGCAGATCCACAGCGTGAGGCGGCCGCGCAACTTCAATCCGGACAACAGGCGCATGCGTGAGGAACCCGGGTGGACGGTTGTCACAGGTCGAGCAGGGACAGGCCCACGGTGAGCGCTCCGATGACGCGGGCGCCGTCGCGGACGGGGAGGGACACCTGGATGACGTAGGCCTGGGTGGACTCGTCGAAGAAGGGGGCCTCCTTCAGCACGGGGCCGCCGCGGCCCTGGGCGTAGGTGAGGCGCCACTTGTCCTCGTCGCCCTGCCAGTAGTCGGACGTGCGCCGGCTGGCGCAGACGAGCGCGCCCTGGTCATCCATGGCGAAGGACTCCGCCAGGGCCGGGCCCAGCGTCTCCCGCAGGCGCAGGAGCGCGCCCGTGCACGGGCCGTCCAGCACGCGCTGCTTGTGGGGCGTGAGGGCCGGTGTGGCCATCCACTCCGAGTCCAGTTGCTGGATGGTGGCGAGAGGTGTGCCGCGCGCGTTCTGGGCGCGCAGGGCGCGCACCACCTCCGGGTCTTCCGCCAGACGCCGCAGGTGGGGCATCACGCCGTCCACCTTCCGGAGCTGCGCGACGCCGTCCGGTGGCAGCTGCCCCCAGGCAGCCAGCGCCAAACCCAGCCAATGCATGGACATCCAGGCGCCCCCAGGAGCCGTGAGAACGATTGAGAAAAGTGTGACACGGAACAGCTCGCGCCGTCACCCAGGCAGGCGTGATTTGAATAATTCAATCAAAGCTTGTTTTCACCGGCTTCAAGGCAGACGGCACTGCACGGGCTTGTCCTCCTGCCTCCGTGTGCTGGTGCCAGGTCGGCCGTTGGCTTGAGGATGTTATGGGTAGGGTGCATCCTCTCTCTCATGGTGATGGGAACCAGAACGCTGGCCACATACGCTGACCTCGAGGACGTGCCACCGACGAAGGTGGGGGAAATCATCGAGGGAGAGCTGGTCGTCAGCCCACGTCCCGCGTCCCGCCACACGCGCGCGGCATCGAAGTTGGGGGCCTTCCTGGACGGTCCCTTCGACCAGGGCGTCGATGGGCCAGGAGGATGGTTCATCCTCAAGGAGCCAGAGCTGCGGTTCTTGAAGTCGGGTGATGCATTGGTTCCCAACATCACTGCCTGGCGACGAGAGCGGATGCCCTACATGCCCAACGTGCCCTACTTCTCACTCGTGCCGGATTGGGTGTGCGAGGTCGTGTCCGACGTCACGCTGGCTTGGGACCGCAGCCCGAAGATGCGCGTCTATGCGCGCGCGGGCGTGGAGTGGCTGTGGTTCATCGACCCGCTGGCGGAGGGGCTGGAGCTCCACCGTCTCCAGGACGGCCAGTAGCGCCTGCACGAGGTCCACCTCGGAAGAGGCACCGTGAATGCTGTTCCCTTCGATGCGGTGCCTCTGGACTTGAGCAGGCTCTGGAGCCGGTGACGGCTCAGGGCAGCTTGGGCCTCCGGGACGCGGCGCATGGGCGTGCCTCGCTCCTGGGCCAGGAAGGGGGCCTTGATGATTCCAGCGGTGCTCACGACGTGACACTAACGCCCGGGGGCTCCGGTGGTGAGTGGGTGGCGGTGTTAATCGCTCGCAGACCGCGTTCCTGACTGGAGAGGCCCACCGTGAGCACGAAGAACGTCCGCATCGAGAAGGACACCTTTGGTCCCATCGAAGTCCCCGCCGACCGGCTCTGGGGCGCGCAGACCCAGCGCAGCCGCCAGAACTTCGCCATCTCCTCGGAGCGCATGCCCCTGGCGCTCGTGCACGCGCTGGTGCTGGTGAAGAAGGCCGCGGCGCTGGTGAACCAGGAGAACGGCTCGCTCCCCAAGGAGAAGGCCCAGGCCATCGTGAAGGCCGCGGATGAGGTGCTCGCCGGCCAGCATGACGACGAGTTCCCCCTCCTGGTGTGGCAGACCGGCAGCGGCACCCAGACGAACATGAACTGCAACGAGGTGCTGGCCAACCGCGCCTCGGAGCTGCTGGGCGGCGAGCGCGGCGAGGGCCGCAAGGTCCACCCCAACGACGACGTCAACAAGGGCCAGAGCTCCAACGACGTGTTCCCCACCGCGATGAGCGTGGCCGCCGTGGAGGCCGTGGTGAAGCACGTGCTGCCGGAGCTCGTGGCCCTGCGCGACGTGCTGGCCCAGAAGTCCCTGGCCTTCGGGTCCATCGTGAAGATTGGCCGCACGCACCTGCAGGACGCGACGCCGCTCACGCTGGGCCAGGAGTTCAGCGGCTACGTGGCGCAGCTGGACCGCGCGAAGGGCCACATCGAAGCGTCCCTGCCGCACCTCCTGGAGCTGGCGCTGGGCGGCACCGCCGTGGGCACCGGCCTCAACGCGCCCCCGGGCTACGCCGAGCGCGTGGCGGCCGAAATCGCGAAGCTCACCGGCCACGCCTTCGTCACCGCGCCCAACAAGTTCGAGGCGCTGGCGGCCAACGACGCGCTGGTGCAGGGGCACGGCGCGCTCAAGGGGCTGGCGGCGGTGCTGTTCAAGGTGGCCAATGACATCCGCTGGCTGTCGTCCGGGCCGCGCTCGGGCATTGGCGAAATCAACATCCCGGAGAACGAGCCGGGCAGCTCCATCATGCCGGGCAAGGTGAACCCCACGCAGAGCGAGGCGCTCACCATGCTGTCCGCCCAGGTGATGGGCAACGACGTGGCCATCTCCCTGGGCGGCGCGTCCGGCAACTTCGAGCTCAACGTCTTCAAGCCGCTCATCATCCAGAACTTCCTGCAGAGCTGCCGGCTGCTCGCGGACGGCATGCGCAGCTTCCGCCTCCACTGCGCGGTGGGCATCGAGCCCAACCTCCCGCGCCTGCAGGAGAACCTCCAGCGCAGCCTGATGCTCGTCACCGCGCTCAACCCGCACATCGGCTACGACAACGCGGCGAAGATCGCCAAGACGGCGCACAAGCAGGGCAAGACGCTGAAGGAGGTGGCGGTGGAGCTGGGGCTCGTCACCGCCGAGCAGTTCGACCAGTGGGTGCGCCCGGAGAAGATGACCGGGAACCTGTAGGCCCGCCTCCGACCCGCCCAATCGTGGGACAGCGCACGCTCCCGCAAGAAGGGGGGAGCGCGCGCGATGGGGGACGATTAGGGTACGGGGGCCATGAACGTCCCCTTCGTCATTGAGACCACGCACCGCGGCGAGCGGGCGTACGACCTCTACAGCCGTCTGCTCAAGGACCGCATCATCCTCCTGGGCACGCCCATCAACGACGATGTGGCCAACCTCATCGTCGCCCAGCTGCTGTTCCTGGAGTCCGAGGACCCGGACAAGGGCATCAACCTCTACATCAACTCGCCCGGTGGCTCCGTCACGGCGGCGCTCGCGATGTATGACACGATGCAGTACGTCAAGTGCCCGGTGTCCACCATCTGCGTGGGTCAGGCCGCCTCCGCGGGCGCGCTGCTGCTCCTGGCCGGCTCCAAGGGCAAGCGCTACGCCCTGCCCAACAGCCGCATCATGATTCACCAGCCGCTGGGCGGCGCGCAGGGCCAGGCGACGGACATCGACATCCAGGCGAAGGAAATCCTCCGGCTGCGCACGTACCTCAATGGCCTGTTCGTGAAGCACACGGGCCACACCATCGAGCGCATCGAGAAGGACACCGAGCGCGACTACTTCATGAGCGCCGAGGAGGCCCGGCAGTACGGCCTCATCGACGAGGTCGTGGAGCGCGCGTCCGGCGTGCCGGCGCCCAAGTAGCATTCATTCCAGCAGGGACCGGAGGAGCAGGCTCCGTGCCGCTGCTCCGGGCAGGCATGCGATGGGTGACGGCTCCGCAAGCTGCCCCACGGTGCAGCTTGACGGGGGCGTGTCCAGAGTCTGGACATGGCTCCCCGTCTCCTTGCCGCTGCTCTATTGCCTGCCTTCCTGGTGGGCGTGGGATGTGCCACAGGCCCTTCGGGCCGTACTCCCGTGCCGCCCAATTCCCAGTCGGTGCAGGCGGAGCTGGGCGAGCGCAACATCGTCGAGGCGGGCGCGGAGTACTCGCGGCAGAACGCCATCCTGCTGGCGGACAGCGGTGACAGTGAGGCGTTGCGGATCAGCCCCAACTACTGGCGGATCCGCTTCGCGCTCCCGGAGGAGGGCTCCGGGAACATCCTGGCGCTGAACTTCGATGAGCTGGCGCAGCGGGTGACAGGGGCGCGGCGCCTGGACATCACGCCCATCCCCATCACGAACAGTGCCCTTCGGCCCAGCGTGGCGAGCCCCGCGACCGGGGGCTCGGGGTTCCGCTGAGACGCGGCTTCAGGGCAGCCGCGTGATGCGGTCCAGCGACGGGGCCGGCAGCGGGTTCGCCTGGGTGCTCTTCGCCTTGAAGTACGCCTCCAGCGCATCCAGGTCCACCGCGCCGCCCATGGTGTTCGTGCCCTCCGCGAAGACGGTGAAATTGTCGCCGCCCGGGGCGAGGAGGTTGTTCGTCGTCACGCGGTAGCTGGCGGCGGGATCCACCGTGACGCCGTTCAGCCGGATGCTGGCGGGGTCCACCTTGGAGCCGATGGGCGCCGACGCGCTGAACGCGTACTGGAAGCCCGCGGACGGGAGGAGGATGCGGGTGAGGTCGCCCGTGCGGAACTGCTGCTCCAGCAGGCGTTCAATCTGCGCGCCCGTCAGGGTCATGGTGACCAGCGTGTTGCTGAAGGGCTGCACGGTGAACGCCTCGCCGTAGGTGACGGCGCCGGCGCCGTTGGGGTCGGCCGGGTCGTACACGAGGTCGGTTCTCACGCCGCCCGGGTTCATGAACGCAATCTGGGCGCCGCCCAGGGCCGCGGGCTTCGTGGCCTCCAGCTGGGCGTCCGCGATGACGAAGCCCAGGGTGGACTGGCCGGTGGGGTCCCGCTGGAGGTGGCTGCGGGTGAGCGTCTCCGCGACCCAGCCAATGACGCGGCCCTCCAGCGGCGCCGTCAGCCCCCTGTAGCGGGCGACGAGCTCCGTGAGGGTGGGGTCCGGCTCCACCGTGCGGGTGACGATGACGTTCTGGGCCTGGGCCTTCACCACCTGGCCCGAGGCCGCGTCCAGCGTCAGGTCGATGTCCGTGACGAGCCGGCCCACCGACGCGGCGCTGGTGACGAGCTTGCCGCTCAGCGTGCAGTTGTAGGCCTGGTGGGTGTGGCCGCTGATGATGACCGACACCGCCGGGTCCAGGTTCTGCGCGATGTCCACGATGGGGCCGGACAGGCCCTTGCACTCGTCGTAGAGCGAATCGGGCGCGGGCGTCCCGCCCTCGTGCACGATGACGACGATGGCGTTCACGCCCTGCGCCTTCAGCTCCGGCACCAGCGCGTTGACGGTCGCCACCTCGTCCTTGAACTCCAGCCCCGCCACGCCCGTGGGGACGACGATCTTCCCCGTGCCTTCCAGCGTCATGCCGACGAAGGCCACCTTCACGCCGCCGAAGGTGCGCACGTCGTAGCGGGCGAAGAGGGTGCGGTCCACGTCGGTGGCCACGTTGGCCGCGAGGTACTTGAACCTCGCGCCGGAGAAGCCGGTGCCGTCCTGGCAGCCGTCCACCGGGTGGCAGCCGCCGTTCTGCATGCGCAAGAGCTCCGAGCCGCCCTCGTCGAACTCGTGGTTGCCCACGGCGGCGAGGTCCAGGCCGATCTGGTTCATGGCCTCGACGGTGGGCTCGTCGTGGAAGAGCGCGGAGAGCAGCGGCGTGGCGCCGATGAGGTCACCCGCGGACACCACGATGGAGTTCGGGCTCTTCGCGCGCAGCTCCGCGACGTAGCGCGCGAAGTACACCGCGCCGCCCGCGTTCACGCGGCTGGCCGGGTCCACGCCGCCGTCGGGCAGCAGGGCCTGGGCAATCTGGCCGCCAGTGCCGGTCGCGGGCTCCAGCTGCCCGTGGAAGTCGTTGAAGGCGATGATCTTCAAGGCGACGGTGCCGCCGGTGCCCGCGTCGTCATCGCCGGTGCCCGCGTCGGTGTTGCCCGGTGGAGGCGGGAAGGTGACGGCCTGGCAGACGTGGTCCACGCAGGTCCAGCCCTGGCCTTCCGGCGCGGGGTTCTGCTCCTGGCAGTCGAAGGCGTTGGTGCACTCGTTGTTGCCGCAGCCGCCGTGGAAGGCGAGCAGCAGGCCGGTGACGAAGGCACCGGCGAGGAGGAAGACGCTGGGGCGCGCGGCGTCACGCGCGCGGAGGACGGAAGGCTGCATCGGGAACGACTCCTGGGCAGGGATGCGCTGAGCGAGCGAGGTGTCGGACCCTGGCATCGTCGCGTGGCGCCCGCGTGAGGGCGGGGTTCCGAATGGATGCCGGCCCGGCGGATGTGACCTGTTCGACACCTGACGCGCGCTCAGGTGCGGACGGACCCACTGCACATCACCAGCTCCGCGACGCCGCTCACGGCGCCCCAGAGCACGGCCTCCTGGTCGAACAGCCCGCCGATGCGCAGGGCCTCATCGCGGGACAGGCCGGGGACGAAGAGGCTCTCCTCGAACCAGCGGCGGTCGTCGGCCACGCCCACGGCGGACAGGGCCACACGGCCTTCGGCTTCAATCAGCGCGAGGAGGCGCTGTTGAAGCCGCGCGTTGGTGCGGGGCGGGCGCGGGTGCGCGTGGGGGTTCCACGCGGTGAGGAAGGCCCAGGTGGCGAAGCCGCGCGCGGTGAGCGCGGCGTCGAGCGCCGGATGCTCAGCGCCCACGCGCAGCACGTGCTTGCGGTCTCCCACGAGCGGGTGCGCGCGGACGACGTAGCCCGTGGCCTGGAAGGCCGCGTGCAGCGCCGTCCGCCGTACATCACTCATGCGGCGTCACGACCGCGGGCACCGGGAGCCGCGGCAGCGCGGGATGTCCCTCGCGCAGCTTGGGCGGAATCTGGCTGGCCACGATGGGGGCCTCCTCCGCCGTCTTCCACGGACGGTCGGGCCACCAGCGCTCCACGGGCGGCGGCGCCAGCGGGAGGAAGTCCTGCCCGGGCCGGGGCGTGGTGATGCCCACGCCGTCATGCTTCGCGGCCACCAGCGAGCGCTCCACCGGCTCCGTCCAGCCGTGGTACGCCAGCGTCACCAGCCCCCAGTGCACCGGCAGGAACAACCGGCCCTGCACCAGCCGGTGGGCCAGCACCGCCTGCTCCGGCCCCAGGTGCCAGTCCGGCCAGCCCGCGCCGTACTGACCCGTTTCAATCATCGTCAAATCGAACGGCCCCAGCTTCGCGCCAATCTCCTCCATGGCGGGGAACAGGCCCGTGTCGCCGGAGTAGTAGACGCGGTGCTGGGGGCCCACCAGCGCCCAGCCCGCCCACAGCGTCTTGTTCTGCTGGAGGAAGCGGCCCGACGCATGCCGCGCGGGCGTGCACACGATGTCCAGCCCCTTCACCTTCGTGCGCTCCCACCAGTCCAGCTCCACGATGCGGTTGGCGGGCACGCCCCAGTATTCCAGGTGCGCGCCCACGCCCAGCGGCACCACGAACGTGGTGTCCCAGTCCTTCATCGCCTCGATGGTGTGGTGGTCCAGGTGGTCGTAGTGGTCGTGCGAAATCACCACCGCGTCGATGGGCGGCAGCTCGTTCAGCGCGATGGGCGCGGGGAACCAGCGCTTCGGGCCAATCCACCCCAGGGGCGACGTGCGCTCGCCCCACATGGGGTCGGTGAGCACGCGGTGCCCGTCCACCTCCACCAGCGTGGACGAGTGCCCCATCCAGGTGACGCGCAGGCCGTCCGCGGGCGGCGTGGCGAAGCGCTTCGGGTCGATGCGGTCCACCACCACCGGCATCCGGGGCGTGTTGTCCGGGCTCGCGTGGAACAGGTCCGTCAGCGTCCGCTCCCAGTTGTTGAGGATGGGCTGCGGGTTCTCGAAGCCACCGTCCAGCCACTGCGGCGAGCGCTTCATCCGCTCCAGCCGCGCTCCCTCCGCCCCCGTGCCGAACGCACGCCACCCGTCAATGACGACGACCAGCAGGAACGCACCCAGCAAGAGCAGGCCCCATCCGAACAGGCGCAACAACCTGCCGCCCCAGGACGGCCGCTGGCCGTAGGAGGGAAAGGCCGTGCGGAAGGCCTTCTGTCGGGCCTTGTCCGCGGCCCGCATGGGTCCCGCGTTCATCCTCATCCCCGGACCCTGATGGGTCCGGTGCGTCAGTGTCAATGGGGAGACATCCCGCTACGCCCCGGTTTTTCCTGACTCCGGCGGCGTCGCTCCAGACCCGTGGCCGTTCGGCGTGGGGCCGGGTCTGGACCTCTTCAGGACCCGGGCGGGACGATCTTGAACCCGCGCTGGAGCAGCGGGGCCAGCCGGTCCGTGAGGTCCCACGCCTCCACCAGCCGACCGTCGCGCAGCCGGTACAGCGAGTCCCCGAGGAACGTGAGCGGGCGCGATTTGCCGTCCGCGGTGGGCGGGCCCTGGGTGTCCGTGCCCGTCGCGCGCCAGCGCACCACCACCCAGTCGTCCTCCGCCAGCACGTGGAGCAGCTCGAACTTCAGGTCCGGGAACAGGGTGAAGCCGGCTTCCGCCTGGGTGCGCACCACGGCCGGGCCGCGCAGGTCCTGGGGCGCGCCCTCGGAGTGGTCCACGAAGTCCGCCGCGACGTACTCCGGGATGCGCTCCAGGCGCTTCTGGTTGTAGATCTCCTCGGTGAACAGGCGGGCGCGCTCCTTGTTGGACGCGCTCACCTGTTGGGCCCGTTCCGCCGGGGACACCGTCGCGCAACCGGTGAGCCCCACGAGCCCCAGCACCACCCACGACACAACACAGGTCCTCATGACGCGCGCGAATCTGCCGGGCCCGCACGGGCACTGTCAGCCGCCGTGTCGTCGAACCGTTCACCGCCGGGCGCCAGCCGCCCCAGGCCAATGGGCGCGGCCAGGCACGTGTCCGGAATCCCGAAGGCGTCCACCAGCCCCACTGCATCCGGACGCAGCTCCGCGCACAGGAGCACGCGCTCCTTGCGGATGGCCTGGGCCTTGGGGGCCGTGAGCCAGCCGTGCTCCAGGAACCAGCCGCTGGCGGACTCCAGGCAGGACAGGCCGAAGAGGTCCGCCAGGCGCCCCAGCACCGGCTTGAGGGCTTCGTCCTTCACCGCCGCCACGCCGCGCAGGAACTGCTCCAGCACGATGCGCTCCACGCTCGCGTGCGCCAGGGCCAGCAGGTGCGCCTGCACCTGGTTGAAGGCCTCGAAGGCCTCCACGCCCGCGGTGAGCCGCTTGCGGATGCGCTTGGACACGGACGCGAGCAGGGCCTCCTCCCGGAAGCGCAGGGCGCGCAGCTGGAAGTCGCTGTCGCGCAGGTGGTCCGTGTCCGTGCGCCGGCCCGCGATGGGGTTCCGGTCCGTGAACACCGTGGTGGCCTGATCCACCAGCAGGCGCAGGACGGCGAAGACGCGGTCGTCCTCGAAGCGCTGGCGGTAGCCCGTGAGCAGGCCCTTGGCGACCAGCTGCATGAGCACGGTGTTGTCGCCCTCGAACGTGGTGAACACGTCCGTGTCCGCCTTGAGGGACGCGAACCGGTTCGCGGTGAGGTAGCCCTGGCCGCCGCACGCCTCGCGGCACTCCTGGATGGTGGCGGTGGCGTTCCACGACGCGTAGGCCTTGAGGCCCGCGGCCAGCGCCTCCACCTCGCGCGCGTCGTCCTCCGTGCGGTGGACGTAGCGGTCCACCAGGTACTCCAGCGCGAAGTCCACCGCGTACGCCTTGGCGACGAGCGGCAACAGCCGCAGCTGGTGCACCTGGTGGTCCAACAGGCGCACCTCGGGCGCGCCCTGCGGGCCGAACTGGCGGCGCAGGTCGCCGTAGCGCACGGCGATGGTCAGCGCGCTCTTGGCCGCGGACAGGGACGCGCACGCCACGCTCACGCGGCCCGCCACCAGCGCGCCCAGCATGGTGAAGAAGCGCTTGGAGTCGCCGGTGATGGAGGACGTGTATTCACCCGTCTCCGTCACCTGGCCGTAGCGGTCCAGCAGGTTCTCGCGCGGCACGCGCACGTGGTCGAACCACAGCCGGCCGTTGTCCACGCCGTTGAGGCCCATCTTCTCGCCGCAGTCCTCGATGCGGATGTTGGGCAGGACCTTGCCCTTCTCATCGCGCAGCGGGACGAGCAGCGCGTGGACTCCCAGCCGTTCCCCGTCCACCTCCAGCTGCGCGAACACGGTGGCGATGCGCGCGTGGCGGGCGGCGTTGCCAATCCACTCCTTGCGCGCGGTCTCCGACGGCGTGTGGAGGACGAACTCGCTGGTGGCCGCGTCGTAGCGGGCCACCGTCTCGCAGTCGCGCACGTTGGAGCCGTGGCCCAGCTCGCTCATCGCGAAGCAGCCGGGCAGGTCCAGCGAGGCGACCCCGGGCAGGTACTTCTGGTGGTGCCGCTTCGTGCCCAGGAACAGGATGCTGGAGCCGAAGAGGCCGAAGTGCACGCCCGCCTTGATGACGAGGCTCAGGTCGAAGAAGGCCATCGTCTCGAAGGCGGCGATGAACGCGCCCAGGTCCCCGCCGCCCTCGCGCCCCTTGGGGTAGGCGAGCTGTCCCAATCCGTCGTTGGCCAGGTGCTTGAGCCAGTCGAAGACCTGGTCGCGGTAGGCGGTGGTGGACAGCCCTTCCTTGTAGCGGAAGTCCGCGTCCTCCAGCCATCCACGCACGCGCTGGCGCACGTCCGCGTAGGTGCGCTCCAGCACGGCCGTCATCGCCACGGGGTCGAACGACGCCGCGTGCGAACGGGGCTCCGCCTTCGGGACGCGCGATGCCTTGGGCATCAGGGAGCGCACGGCCTCCTTGCCATCCACGCCCAGGGTGGCCTCGATGGAGGCCAGGGCCTTGGACAGCTCCGCGGGCGGGATGCTCAGGGGCGCTTCACCCGCGAGCGCCTGGGCCAGCTGCACGCCCAGCTCCGCCAGGTTCTGCTGCTGACTGGTGGCCAGCTTCTCCGCGGTGGCGCGGATGTGTTCGCGCACGAGGGCCAGCTCGCGGGGCGGGGGCGGACGCAGCGGATCCACCCAGAGGGCCAGGACGGTGCTGGACTTGAGGTCCAGCCAGGGCTGGGAGCGGGCCGCGGCGCCCAGGGCCTTGAGCTCCTCGCCCGTCAGCTCGCCGTCCGTCCAGGCGACGTACAGCATGGGGACCAGCGGCGGTCTCTCATACACATCTCCGAGCCCAC
>NZ_RAWL01000220.1:0-14171 GCF_003668885.1 Corallococcus sp. AB049A
GTCTGGCACGGCGGCACGGGCCGGGGCCTCACTGCGCAGATTGTCCCGCGAGCGAACCGAACCACGGGGGCACCACATGGCCGAGGCTTCAGCGAAGAACGGGCACCGCGCGGGGAACGGGTCGCGCAGCGACAGGGCCCGCATCTGGGGAGGCATCGACCTGGGCGGCACGAAGATCGAAGCCGTCATCGTGGACGCGCGCGGCGACGTGCTGGGCCGGGCCCGCCACGCGACCCCCACGGCGGGCGGTCCGGGCGAGGTGGTGAAGGAGCTCTACGCCTCGTTGGGCGAGGCCGCGCAGTCCGTGGGCATCGAGCCCGCGAGGCTCGCGGGCGTGGGCGTGGGCGTGCCCGGGGCGGTGGACGCGAACCGCGGGACGCTCTCCCACACGAGCAACGTGGCGGGCGGCTGGGACGCGCCCTATCCCCTGGCGTCGGACCTGGGCGACCTGGTGGGCGGCGGCAAGGTGGTGCTGGGCAACGACGTCCAGGTGGCCGTCGCGGCCGAGTACAAGCTGGGCGCGGGCCGCGACCACCGCTCCGTGCTGGGCGTGTGGTGGGGCACGGGCGTGGGCGGCGGCCTGGTGCTCAACGGCGTGCCGTGGCGCGGGCAGGGCTCCGCCGGAGAGATTGGCCACATGGTGGTGAAGCCGGACGGCGCACGCTGCGGCTGCGGCCGGCGCGGCTGCCTGGAGGCCTACGCGGGGCGCGCGTGCATGGAGCGCAAGGCGCGCTCGGCGGCGAAGAAGGGGGAGAAGACAATCCTCTTCGACATCATGCGCGACAAGAAGCGCACGCGCCTGTCCAGCAGCGTCTGGGCGAGCGCGCTGAAGCAGAAGGATCCGCTGGCCACGCGGCTCATCGAGCGGGCCATCAAGATGCTGGGCGTGGCCATCGCCTCCGTCATCAACCTGCTGGACGTGGAGGCCGTCGTCATCGGCGGTGGACTGGGGTCCCGGCTGGGGCCCATCTACATGGGCCACCTCCAGGACGCCATGCAGCCGCACCTGTTCATCACGGAGCGCAAGCCCGTGATGCGCATCGCCGAGCTGGGCGACCTGTCCGGCGCCATCGGGGCGGCGCTGCTCGCGGGCCCGCGGATGTAAGGCCTGGAGGACTCACCTGGCCCGACATCGCCGCCCGTGCCAGCAAGGAGGCAGGCGGGTCGTGACGCATCCGCGACGCCGGGACATTGACGCGCTGCTTCGGTGGCCGTCACGATGCGGGTGGACGCTCTTCTCGCATGGTCACCCTCTTCGTCGCCTTCCTCGTGTCGCTCCTCGTGGCGCTGGTGCTCACGTGGCGCGTGCGCGAGCGCGCGCTGGCGTGGGGCTGGTTGGACGCGGCGAACTCCAGCCGCAAGGTGCACGTGCGGCCCGTCCCGCGGCTGGGCGGCATTGGCATCGTGGGGGGCTTCTTCGCGCCGCTGTGCGCGCTGTTCCTCGTGGACTCGGGCGTCGGGGACCAGTTCGTCTCGCAGACGTCGCTCATCGTGGGCCTCTTCGTGGGCGGCGCCATCATCGCGGGGCTGGGCTTCTACGACGACCTCAAGGGCGCGGGCGCGAAGCTGAAGTTCTCCGTGCAGTTCGCGGTGGCGCTGGGCCTGTACGCCATTGGCTTCCGCATTGAAGTGCTGGCCAACCCCTTCGGCGCGGAGCTGGCGCTGGGGTTCTTGAGCCTGCCCTTGACGGTGCTGTGGGTGGTGGGCGTCATCAACGCGCTCAACCTCATCGACGGGCTGGACGGGCTGGCGGGCGGCGTCGCGTTCTTCGGCGTGGGCACCCACTTCCTGCTCGCGCTGATGCGCGGGGACGTGCTGCTGTGCCTGCTGATGGTGGCGCTCGCGGGCGCCATCCTCGGGTTCCTCGTCTTCAACTTCAACCCGGCCTCCATCTTCATGGGGGACACGGGCAGCATGTTCCTGGGCTTCGTGCTAGCGGCCGTCTCCATCAAGACGTCGTCGAAGAGCGGCACCGCGGTGGCGCTGCTGGTGCCGGTGATGGCGCTGGGCCTGCCCATCATGGACACGCTGCTGGCCATGGTGCGCCGCTCGCTGTTGGGCAGACCCATGTTCAGCGCGGACAAGGAGCACATCCACCACCGGCTGATGAGCCGCCTCTTCCTGTCCCACCGCACCACCGTGCTGGTGCTCTACGCGCTGTGCACGCTGTTCATGGTCACCGCGCTGGCGCTCAACTTCGCCAACAGCATGCAGAGCGCGCTGCTGCTCAGCGGCGTGGGCGTGGTCATCATGGTGCTGATGCGCAAGCTGGGCTACCTGGACATGCTGCGCCACATGGACGTCGTCCAGCAGACGCGCCAGCGCAACCTGGAGCTGCGCTCGCTGGTGCGCTCCGTCACCTCGGCGGTGCGCTCGGCCGGTTCGTTCCAGGAGGTGTGGAACGCCGTGCGTCCGCTGTCCCAGGGCCTGAGCCTGTCCGCGCTGGAGCTGCGCCTGCGCCGCCCGCATGAGGACGTGGGCGCGGGCGTCGTCTTCGAGTCCCAGCACCCGCAGGCCGGCGCCGCGTCCGCGCTGGAGGTGCGCCTGGACGTGAAGGAGGAGGACGTGGCGCTCGGCGCGCTGCGCCTGGTCTGGCGCGACGGCCGGGCCGCCATCGACCGGGACGAGGAGCTGGCGCTGGAGGTCGTCGCGGACGCGGTGGCGGAGCGGGTGGGGCAGCTGGTGGCGCTGGAGGCCGCGGAGCCCCAGCGCATCATCGCGCTCCGGCGGTGAGCCCATGACCGCCTCTGCGGACCTGCTGACCCTGCTTTACGCGTGGCCAGAAGTGCCGGACGCTCCCGGGCCCTCGGATGAAGGCGCCTGCGACGCGCTGGTGAAGGCCGCCGTGCGGCACGGGCTGGCGGGCTTCGTGGAGCACGCGCTCGCGAAGGCGGACTGGCCGCTGACCCCGGACGCGGCCGCGCTCCTGTCGCGCGAGGCCCGGATGAGCGCGGCGCGGGTCCTGCGCGTGCGCTCGCTGTTGTCGCGCAGCCTCGCGGCGCTGTCGGCGCCAGGCGTGACGCCGGTGCTGCTCAAGGGCTACGGGCTGGCGCGCAGGCTCTACCCGGAGCCGCTCCAGCGCGCGACGAACGACGTGGACCTGCTGGTGCCGCGCGCGCGGATGCTGTGCGCCGTGCACGCGCTGGAGGGCATGGGGCTCACCACCCAGGCCGGCGAGGTGGACCGGGACGACGCGCACCACGTGGAGCTCACCGGACCGGACGGGCTGGTGGAGCTGCACTACCGCGCGCTCGCGGGCTACGGCCTGGCGCTGGAGGGCGACGCGCTGGTGGCGCGCGCCGTGGACGCGACGCTGGACGGCCACCCCGTGCGCTACCTGTGCCCGGAGGACGAGGCCGTGTACCTGTCCCTGCACGCGAGCAACCACCTGCTGCAGCGGCTGGCCTGGCTGTTCGACCTGAAGCTGCTGGCGCGGGCGCACCCCCGGCTGGACTGGGACCGCGTGGTGACGCGCGCGCGGCGGACCGGGCTGCCCCATCTGGTCTGGTACGCGTGGGACGCGGCTCGGCGGCTGCTGGACGCGCCCGTGCCCGGGTGGGTGCTCAAGGCGCTGGCGCCTCCCCGGTGGCAGCGCGCGCTGGCGACGCGGCTGTTCTCCGGGCCCCGGCTGGTGGACGCGGAGCTGGCGAGGAACAAGCCGGCGTGGGTCGCCGCGAAGCTGGCCCTCGCGCCCCGGGCCGGGCCCATGGTGGCGTACGCGCTCCGGCGGCTGCGGGGGCCGCCGCCCGGGACGGGAGCGGAGCCAGGGGCCCCACGGCCCGTCCGGCCGCCTGCTGGAAGACGGTGATTGCGGCGGGCGGGCCCGGCCCATTAAAGGTGCCGCACCATGGCGCCCAGCCTCCTCGACACCTTCCGGGTCCTGTCCTCCTTCGAGCCCCCGCGCGGCAAGCTGCGCGGCGCGCCGTGGGAGGCCTATGTCGACTGGGCCATCTCGCAGGGGCTGGCGCCGCTCGCGGCGTACAACCTGGAGTACCGCATGGGTGGCGGCGAGGCGCCCGAGTGGGCCCGCGACCGGATGATGTCCATCTACACCGGCTCCGTGAACGACAACGTCATGAAGCTGGTGCACTTCAAGCGCATCGTGGACCAGCTGGAGGGCCGCAAGATTCTGCTCCTGGGCGGCGCGGCCTTCGCGGAGGCGCTCTATCCGCACGTGGGCTTCCGGCCCGTGCTGGACATCCAGGTGCTGGTGCGCCGCATGGACGTGGACGGCTTCGCCGGCTACCTGTCCAACCACGAGTTCGTCCCGGAGCCGGACTCCACGAACAGCGGCGCCGCCCGCGTCGTGTCCGACGGCCGCACCCCCATCCACATCTACGCGGACGTGCTGGGCGCGAACCGACGTGAGCAGTTGGCCGGCATCTTCGAGCGCGCCAAACCCATGAAGGTCTACGGCCAGTCCGTCTTCCGCCCGGAGCTGGAGGACGCGCTGTTGCTCACCGCGTTGGACCAGGCCCACCACGGGTATGACGTGCCGTGGCTGTCCTTCGTGGACCTGCGCGAGCTCATCACCGGCGCCACCTGGATGGGCGGCGTGTACTCGCGCCCGCTGGACGTGCCGGCGCTGCTCTCACGCGCGGAGGCGTTCGGCCTGGAGCGCGCCCTCTACACGTCGCTGGCCATCGTGGCGCGGCTGTTCCCGGACGCGGAAGCGCAGGCCACCGCCGCCTTCCCGCCGCTGCGCCGCGCGACCCGTGAGCTGCTGGACCGGGGCGTGGTGGGTCCGGTGAGCACCCCTGGACGTTCATCCGCCCTGCGGGGTGTGGATCGACTGCGGCGCCTCCTCACGGGGCGATAAGCCTGTCTGGTCGCTCTGCGTCCTGCGCGCCCGGGCTTTCTTTCGGTGCGCGGGTCGGCGTATGAGTTCATGACGCCACCTGTCGAAACCAGGACACTTAAAGAATGCGCATTGCCATTATCGGATCGGGCTACGTCGGACTCGTCGCGGGCACCTGCTTCGCTGACTCGGGCAACGACGTCGCGTGCGTGGACATCGACGAGCGGAAGATCCGCATGCTCCAGGATGGACAGGTTCCCATCTACGAGCCGGGTCTGGAGGAGCTCATCAAGAAGAACGTGAAGGAGAAGCGCCTCACGTTCACCACGAACCTGGCGGAAGGCGTGGCGAACGCCCAGGCCGTGTTCATCGCCGTGGGCACTCCGGAAGGTGAGAGCGGCGAGGCGGATCTCCAGTACGTGCTCGCGGCGGCGCAGGCGGTGGGCCGCGCGATGAAGCAGTACACGGTGGTGGTGGACAAGAGCACCGTGCCGGTGGGCACCGCGGACAAGGTTCGCGAAGCCATCGCCAAGGTGACGGACGTGGAGTTCGACGTCGTCTCCAACCCGGAGTTCCTGAAGGAAGGCGCCGCGCTGGACGACTTCTTCAAGCCGGACCGCGTCGTCATTGGCGCGGACACCGAGCGCGCGCGCAACATCATGGGTGAGCTCTACGCGCCGTTCGTGCGCACGGAGAACCCCATCCTGTTCATGGACACGCGCTCCGCGGAGCTGACGAAGTACGCGGCCAACGCGATGCTCGCGACGCGCATCTCGTTCATGAACGACATCTCCGCGCTCTGCGAGAAGGTGGGCGCGGACGTGGACTTCGTGCGCAAGGGCCTGGGCGCGGACAAGCGCATCGGCTACCCGTTCCTCTTCCCGGGCGTGGGCTACGGCGGCTCCTGCTTCCCCAAGGACGTGAAGGCGCTCGTCACCACGGCGCGCGAGTACGGCCTGGAGCTGGACCTGCTGCGCGCGGTGGAGCGCACCAACGAGCGCCAGAAGAAGCTGCTCGTGAACAAGGCCGTGAAGCACTACGGGTCGCTGGAGGGCAAGAAGTTCGGCGTCTGGGGCCTGGCGTTCAAGCCGAAGACGGACGACATGCGCGAGGCGCCGTCCATCGAGGTCATCGAGGGCCTCATCGGCAAGGGCGCGACGGTGATTGCGCACGACCCGGTGGCCGCGCACGCGTCCAAGCGCGTCTTCGGCGACCGCATCCGCTACGCGGAGGTGCCGTACGACGCGCTGGAGGGCGTGGACGGCCTGTTCGTGGTGACGGAGTGGAACGAGTTCCGCCACCCGGACTTCGACCGCATGAAGAAGCTGATGAAGACGCCGGTCGTGTTCGACGGCCGCAACATCTTCCAGCCCGCGCGCATGCGTGAGCTGGGCTTCACCTACTTCGGCATCGGCCGCAAGTAGCCATGAAGCAGCAGTCCGGAGGCTCGCTGGATGCACTGACAGGGCTGCGCTTCCTGGCGGCCCTGCACGTCGTGTTGTTCCACTTCGGCACCCCGTGCATCCAGGGCGTGGCGCCGGAGTGGATGGTGCAGGTGGTGGCCTCCGGCTATGCGTCCGTGGGGGTCTTCTTCCTCCTGTCCGGCTTCGTGCTCGCGTACAACTACGTGGACACGGCCGGGAGGATGCAGACCCCGCCCCGGGCCTTCTGGAGCGCGCGGGTGGCGCGCGTCTACCCGGTGTTCCTCCTGATGTTCCTGCTGTCGGCGGTGCCCACGGCGCAGGCCTCGCTGGCGGACAACCCGTTGCCGGTGGCGGTGGCGAAGCTGGGCACGGCGGGGCTCACCACGCTGATGTTGCTCCAGTCGTGGGTGCCGCGGCTCGCGCTGTACTGGAACCCTCCGTCCTGGTCCGTGTCGGTGGAGGCGTTCTTCTACGCGCTGTTCCCCGCGCTGGCCGGGCGGCTGGAGCGCTTCCGGGGCGCGCGCATGACGGCGGCCCTGGTGGGCGTGTGGCTCCTGGGCCTGCTGCCGCCGGTGCTCTACCTGGTGCTGCGGCCGGACGGGCCGGGCACGCTGGACGCGGCATCCGGCGGCTTCTGGCTGACGATGATGAAGTTCAACCCGCTGGCGCGCCTGCCGGAGTTCCTGCTGGGCGTGCTGCTGGGGCTCGTCTTCGTGCGGGAGCGCGCGTCGGCGGCGTCCCAGCGCTCCGGCGCGGTGATGGCGCTGGCGGGCGCGGCGCTGCTGGTCGCGGGCTTCTCACAGGGCGCGGTGATTCCGTATCCGCTGATGCACAACGCGCTGCTGGCGCCGGCGTCCGCGCTGCTGGTGTACGGGCTCGCGCGGGGTGGTGGCCCGCTGGGGCGGCTGCTGGCACGGCCGTGGCTGGTGCACCTGGGTGGGGCCAGCTACGCGCTGTACCTGCTGCAGTTCCCGGTCAGCGAGGGGGTGCACTGGATGGAGCGGTTCGTGGACCTTTCCTCGCCCACGCGCTTCCTGGCGGTGCTGCTGGCGTTGCTGGTGCCCGCTTCGGTGGCGGTGCACCGGTGGGTGGAGACGCCGTGGCGCACGCGGGTGCGGCGCGGGTTGCAGCCGTGGGTGGAAGGCCCGTCCGCGCGGGCTGCTTCGGCTCCCGTGGTCCCGGGCGCCTGAGGCTTCCTGCCGCGCGTCCTTCAGCGGGCGAGGCCGCAGGCCTTCTTGCCCGCTTCGGTCTCGATGGCGCGGCAGTCGCAGCCGTCGAGCCTCGCCTCACAGACGAGCTCGTCGTCGGCGGTGGGCTCCACGCGGCCCTCTTCGTCGGCGGCGCGCTGCTGGCAGGCCTGCTTCTCCACCGAGTTCAAGGCGCACTCGCAGAGCTTCTCGGACAGCTCGCGGCAGGCGCTCTTGCACGCGGTGAGTCCGGAGAGGGAGGCGCAGAGGACGGCGGCGGTGAGCAGGAGGCGACGCATGGGGTCGGGCGAAGATGCCAGATGATTCCCCGGATGCAAGCGGTGTCCCGGGGGCACGTTCATTCGCGGGCCCCGGAAAAGCCGCGCCAGGGGAGGAGGCGTCCAGGCGTCTCGTCCGCTCGCTGGGAGGCGGACCCCGGTGGTCCGTGAGGAGCGTGACATACTCCCGCGCCGCGCATGGCTCCTGGCTCCCACCGCGTCTCCCGGTACACCGTCTACGCGGAAGCGGCGCTCGCGGCGCTGGTGATGCTGGGCCCGGTGGCGCTCGGCGGCGCGGCGCGCTGGGTGGCCTGGCCGCTGGTCGCGCTCTCCGGTGCCGCGGCGGTGCTGGCGTTCGTGGGTGCCCGGCGCCAGGGCGAGACGCCTCGCGTGCCGCTCCTGTCCGCCCCCCTGGTGGGCGGCCTGGTGCTGTGCGCGCTGCAGTTGGTGCCACTGCCACCGGCACTGCTCGCGTGGGTGAGCCCGGAGGCCGAGGCGCTGCGCGCGGACGTGCTCGTGCCGCTGGGGCTCACGGACTGGCGGCCGGTGTCGCTGGAGCCTTCCGCCACCTGGCGTGAGCTGGCGAAGCACGGGGCCTATCTCCTGACGTTCCTCGCGGCGGTGCAGGTGTGCCGGGCGCGCGCGTCGAGGCAGCGGCTGCTCGCGGTGCTGGCGTTCACGGGCGCGGCGGTGGCGACGGTGGGGCTGGGGCACGCGCTGTCCGGCGTGGACACGCTGTTCGGACTGCGGGCGTACGTGCACGCGCGGCCGCCGCTGGTGACGCCATTCGGCAACCCCAACCACCTGGCGGGCTTCCTGGGGCTGTGCGCGACGGTGTCGGTGGGGCTCGCGCTGTCGAAGCAGCCGCGCTCCCGTGCGTGGCCCTTCGCGATGGCGGCGCTCGTCTCCGGCGCGGGCGTGCTCCTGTCGCTGTCTCGCGCGGGCATCGTGTTCTTCGTCTTCGGGCAGGTGCTGCTCGCCGTGTGGCTGATGAAGCAGCGGCGCGAGGCGCGCACGCCCGCGAGGCCCGCGTGGGGCAAGGGCGCGGCGGTGCTGCTGGGGCTGCTGGCCACGCTGTCCGTGGGCGCGTACCTGGCGGCGGATCAGCTGTGGGCGGAGGCGCGCACCGTGGACGGCGTGGAGTCCCTGCGCCGCGGCAAGATGGAGCCCTGGCCGATGATGGCCCGCGCGGCCCGCGCCTTCCCGGTGCTGGGCATGGGGCGCGGCGCGTTCGAGGCCGCCTTCCCGCGCTACCAGACCGAGCCCAACCCCAACACCTTCACGCACCCGGAGAACGCCGTATTGCAGTGGGCGGCGGAGTGGGGCGTGCCGGGACTGCTGCTGCTGGGGCTGGGCGTCTGGGCCTTCGTGAAGCGCGTGCGGCGCGAGGACCACGGGCCCGTGGAGCTGGCGGCGCTGTCCGGCGTGGCGGCGCTGGCGCTGCACAACCTCTTCGACTTCAGCCTGGAGCTGCCCGCGTGCGCGGTGGCGGTCGCGGTGGTGCTGGGCTCGGTGGCCCGGCCCCGTGAGGCCGAGCGCATGGCGGCACGCCGCACGAAGCAGGGCACGCTGCCCGCCGGTCCCGCGATGGCGCTGGCGGCGGGGCTCGCGGTGGTGCTGCTCGTCGCGCTGGTGCCGGGACGCCGGAGGATGGCGGACGCGGAGGCCCTGCTTGCGGAGCGCATCTCCGCCCGTGCACCGGACGCGGAGGTGCGGGCGCTGGGGCTCCAGCTCATCGGCGTGCACCCGGCGGACTACCTGCTGTACCGGCTGATGGCGATGGCCTCCGTGTCCCACGGCGCGGCGGGCGCGAAGGACGCGCTGGCCTTCGTCAATCACACGCTGTACCTGCGGCCCCTGGATGCCCCCGTGCACCGCGTGGCCGCGCGGGCCCTGCTGCACCTGGGCCGCCGCGAGCAGGCCTTCCTGGAGTACCGGCTCGCGCACGAGGCCGGGGACTCGAGCGTGTTGAGCAGCGAGGCGATGCCCAGGGCTCGCACGGTCGAGGAGCTGAAGACCCTCACGCCCGAGGCCCCCGGGCAGGCGGTGGCGCTGGCGGAGGCGATGCTCGCCGTGCCCTCACGCCGAACGCTGGGGCTCGCCTGGCTCGCCTGGGCGCGTGAGCACTTCGAGGGCCAGCCCGAGGCCACCGCGCTGTGGATGCAGGAGGCCCGGGGCCAGCTGGCCCAGCGGGAGCTCTCCGCGGCGGAGGCGGCCTGCGCGGAGGTGGAGCGGCGCGCTCCGGACGCGGTGGCCACGCACCTGCTGCGCGCGGACGTGTGGCGCGCGCAGGGAAAGCGCGCGGAGGCCCTTCAGTCCCTGGAGCCGCTCGCGAAGCGCTTCCCCCACGACGTGGAGCTGGCCTTCACGCTGGCCACGCGGCAGCAGGAGGCAGGGCTCACGCGTAGGTCCCGCGACACGCTGGCCGCCGTGGCGCCGTACCTGACGGACACGCGGCAGCGCGCGCGCCGGCTGTCGCTGGAGGCGGACAGCTTCGAGAAGGAAGGCCTGCTGGCCCGCGCGCTGGAGCAGCGCCGCTCGGTCGTGGGGCTGCTGCCCGGACCGGACAGCCACTTCGCGGTGGCCCGGTTGCAGGAGCTGCTGTCGCGCTACGACGCGGCCGCGCGCTCGGTGCACGAGGGCCTGCGGCTCATGCCGCTCGGCGACGCACGGCGCGTGGAGGGTGAGGCCTGGGCGGCGCGGCTGGAAGAACGCGAGCGTGCGCTGCAGGACGCACACAAGGGGGCGCTGCTGGAGGACGAGCCGGGCTCACCGGCGGTCAGCGACGCTCCTCCGCCATGAGGGCCCTTCAGGCTGGAGCGCCTGAGTCCTCCTGAGAGCCGTTGTACGAGGCCTTCGCTTCGCCCTTCTCCATCGTGGCCGGGTGGATGAAGGAGGCGACCAGGGGCCACTCCAGACGCGCGAAGTCCTGGAAGCGCATCTCCAGGGCCTCCTTGTGCGAGCCCGCGCGGAATAGCAGCCGCTCGTTGACGCTCAGGGCTTCGTCCATCGCGACGGGCAGGCCGTACAGCTCACCGAAGGGAGGCTCGGCGCCCGTCTCGCAGTCAGGGAAGTGGTCGGCGAATTCGGATTCAGCGGCGAGCCGCGTGGTGCGGACACCCAGCGTGTGGCGGACCTGCCGCAGGTCCACGGTCGTCAGCGCGGGCACGACGACAATCCAGGGCTGCCGGTCGGCCAGGACGATGACGGACTTGGCCACGCGCCAGCCGGGCACGTTGAGGGCATCCACCAGCTCCATCGCGCTCACCGCACGTGCATGGGCATACCGCTCGAAGGGGACGCGGTGTCGCCGCAGATAACTTTGGATGGCGTTCGGGATCATGGGGGACATCACCTCCTTCTTGCGTTCAAGGTGTGTCCGGGCGACGCGGGCGGCCATTCACCACCGGGGTGACACGGCCGTGGGAGCCTGCCCTCGTCCGGCGGGTCGGAGGGCAGGCAGGCGGAACGCCTCACGTCACTGCTGGAAGTCGTACACGCTTCCCAGCTTGAGCAGGCGCGTCAGCTCGTCGAGCGCCGTCATGGTCTCCCGAGCGAGCGCCGGGTCGCGCACGTCCTCCGGCTTGAGCACGTCGCGGTAGTGCTTGCGCACCCAGCCCGCGAGCGATTCATGCAGCGCCGGTGAGTAGAAGACGTCCGCGGTGATGGCGGCGCGCTCCGCGTCCGTGAGCGTGATGCGCTGGCGCAGGCACGCCGGGCCGCCGCCGTTGTTCATGGACTGTCGAACGTCCAGGTAGTGCACCGCCTTCACCGGGTTGTCCCCGGCGACCACGCGCTCCAGGAAGGCGCGGGCGGTGGGCGTCTCGCGGCTCTCGATGGGGGCGATGATGGCCATGCTCCCGTCCGGCAGCGACAGCACCTGCGAGTTGAACGGATACGCGCGCACGGCGTCCTTCACGGGCAGCTCCGCGTCCGTGGCGACCTCGGAGCGGAAGGCGTCGCCCAGCTTCTCGCGCAGCGTCTGGAGGAGCTTCGGGTGCTCCACGAACGCCAGCGCGTGCAGCATGAGGAAGCGCTCGTTGCCCACCGCGAGCACGTCCGTGTGGAACGCCCCCGCGTCGATGCCGTCCGGATGCTGCCGCGGCAGCACCACCTGCTCCGGGGCCAGCTGGTGCAGCCGCGCCAGGGCCTGGCTGGACTCCAGCGTCTGGCGTGCGGGGAAGCGCTGCGGCCCCTTCACGTCCTGCCACGCGCTGCGCCCCCACGCGAGCAGGTGCACGGCCTTGTGCCCCGGGGTGAAGAGGCGCGTGTGGTTGGCCGCGCCCTCGTCCGCGAGGTGCGAGGCGCCGGGCAGCGGGGCGTGCACCTGGAAGTGCTTCGCGTCCGCGAAGATGGCGCGCAGCACCGCGTGCGTGGTGTCCGCCTCGATGGCGCGGTGGAACATCTGCGTGAGGTTCGCGGGCGTCAGGTGCACCCGGCCATCCGCCGTGTCCGCGGACGGCGCCACCGTGGCCGCGTTCGCCGTCCACATGGCGGAGGCGCTGGAGGTGAGCCGCAGCAGGTGCTCCGCGTCGCGCGCGGCGCGGGTGATGACGTCCTCGTCGGAGCCCGTGAAGCCCAGCGCCCGCAGGGTGCGCAGGGAAGGGCGTGGCTGGGGCGGCAGCACCGCCTGGCCCACGCCCAGCTCCGACACGAAGCGCATCTTCTCCAGCCCCTGGAGCGCCGCCTCCCGGGGATGGCTGGGCTGGCCGCCGTGGTGCTGTGACGCCAGGTTGCCCGGCGAGAGGCCGGCGTAATTGTGGGTCGGGCCAATGAGGCCGTCGAAGTTGTATTCGCGCATGGGATATGGAGACGCGTCGTGGAGCGTCCCCCTTTAACAAAGCGCCTCAAGCGTTTCCTGCGCTACCTGCTCATCGCCGGGATGTTGCGCCTGCTCCAGTTCCTGCCGCTGGGCATGGCCCGCGCCCTGGGCATGACGCTGGGCGGCTGGGCGTACGCGCTCGCGGGCTCGGAGCGCAGGAAGGCGCTCAAGTCGCTGGCCCGCGCCTTCCCGGAGCGCACACCGGCGGAGCGTGACGCGCTCGCCCGTGACGCCTTCCGCCACCTGGCCGCCGCGGCCCTGGAGGTCGCCTCCGCGCGGGCGCTGGAGGCCGGGCTGGAGTCCCTGGTGTCCTGGCCCCCCGAGGACCGCCGGGTGCTGGAGGCCGCGCTGGCGAAGGGGAAGGGCGTCGTCTTCGTGTCCGGCCACGTGGGCAACTGGGAGCTGCTCGCCCGGCGCGTGGCGAAGGCGGGCTACCCCAGCCAGAGCATCGCGAAGGAGACCAGCGACCCGCGCCTCACCGCGCTGGTGGAGGACTTCCGGGCGAAGGGCGGCGTGCGCAGCATCTGGCGCGGCCAGGAGGGCGCGGCCCGGGCCATGCTCCGCGCGCTGCGCAGCGGCGAAATCCTGGGCATCCTCATCGACCAGGACACCAAGGTGCAGTCCGTCTTCGTGCCCTTCTTCGGGGAGCTGGCGGCCACCCCGCGCGCGGCGGCGGACCTGGCGCTGCGCACCGGCGCGGCGGTGGTGGTGGGCTTCTGCCAGCGCGAAGGGCAGGGCTACCGGCTCACCATGGAGGAGGTGCCGCACCCGGACGCGACGGAGCGTGAAGCGGCCGTGCAGGCCCTCACCGCCGCCCTGTCGCAGCGCATCGAGGCGGCCATCCGCCGGGCCCCCGAACAGTGGGTGTGGATGCATCAGCGCTGGAAGACGCGTCCACCCGAGGACGTTCCCCCGGCCCTCGCTGGCGCACCGTCCGCCCCGGCGCGGTGATAAGGAGGGCGTCGTGCCGCGCCTGCTTGCCTTGAGCTTCCTGGGACTCCTCGCCACCGCCTGCGCGCCGCGCCGTCCGGCCCCGGGCGCCGCGAACGAGCCGCGCCCGGACGTGGTGCTGGAGGGCGCGCGCCTGCGCTCCTACGAAGGCGACACGCTCCAGGTCTCCGGCACCGCCGCGCGCGTCAACTACCGGCGCGCGGGCGGCGAGGTGCAGGCCACGGACGTCGTCGTGACCCTGCCCCCGGGCAAGGGCTCGCCCCCCTCCCAGCAGGCCGGCACCACCATCCGCGCGCCGAATATGGACGGCAGCCTCGCGTCCAAGACGTGGGTGGGCACGGGCGGCGTCGTCGTGAAGACGGGGGAGGGCCTGGTGGCCAACACCCCCCGGCTGACCTACGACTCGACCGCGCGCCTGGCCCATGGCGAGGAGGGCGTGACGATGAAGGGCCCCGACTACCAGATGCGGGCGGACCGCTTCACGCTGTCCGCCGCGGACCAGACGTTCACCTTCGAAGGCACGGTCCAGGCCGTGCTGGGTGGAGCGACGGAGTGATTGAGTTCCTCGTGATGGCGCTGTTCATGGCCCAGCCCGCGTCCTCCCAGGCCGCCGCTCCCGCCGCTGCTGGCGCTCCGGCCGTCGCGCAGGCCACCCCGGCCGCGAAGCCCGGTGCGACCACCGCCCCGGCCGCTCCGGCCACGCCCGCCACC